>NZ_JBEZKJ010000014.1:0-93972 GCF_040651675.1 Streptomyces sp. NPDC048415
GGATCGGCTGTGGGCTGGAGGGTGCTGTCTTCCTTGGATCCGTCCGGATGCGGGCATTCGATGTACCGACACGGCCCCTCCCGTGCGTGGGCGGGTGCGGATGGGGAGGGGTTAGGGGTAGGGGTAGGGCTTGATGGCCCACTTCCCAACCGACCGAGACGGGCGGTGTGGGTGGGAAACATCCAGCGCGGAGCGCCGGGAAAGCGCCGCGGAGCGGCGTGAAACGGGCCGCGGAGCGGCACAGAGACCGCCGCGGAGCGGCGAAGAGGGGCGGCGGCGTCCCCGTGCGGGCGGTTCGAGGTCCCGTTCGGCTTGTCGTATGCGCCCATTTGCAGTCAAAACGCTCGCGCGGGGTGAGCGGGAGGCCTTGCCTGGGGGAGTGTCCCCACGTGTCCGGAGCGCTCTGTCGGCGGTGCTGATCGTCCTCGCCTGCCTGCTCGCGCCGTTCGGCGCGCTGTCGACCTGGGCGACGTATGGACTCGGTGACGCCCGGCGGTACGAGGCCACGATGGCGCCGCTCGCCGCCGACGCCGATGTGCGGGACGCGATCGCGGCCGGTGTCACGGACGGCATCCTGCGCGAGGTCCACGTACGGCCCCGGCTGCAGGGTCCCGTGAACCACTACGTGCGGGACGCGGTGCGCTCTTTCACCGAGACCGAGGCGTACCGCACGGCGTGGCAGGCGGCGAACCTGGCCGCGCACGACGCCGTGATGCGGGCGCTGCGCGACGACCGCGAGGGACCGGTGACCGTCGACCTCGCGCCCGTCACCGAGCGGGTGAAGCGTCAACTCACCCATAATCACATGCCGTTGGCGAACCGGATCCCCGTCGAGCACACCGAGGTCACGGTGCTCGAGGCCGAGGATCTGAGCCGGCTCCGAAAGGGGTTCCACGTGGTCGAAGTCGCCGGTTTCTGGCTGCCGATCGCGGCGGTCGTCTTCGCGTCGGGCGGGGTCCTCGTCGCGGTCTGCCGCCGCAGGGCGCTCCTGGCGACGGGGCTCGGCACCGCGCTGGGCGCCGCGCTCCTCGGCGTCGCGATCGCCGTCGGGCGCCGGCTCACCCTCGCCGACCTGCCGCCCGATGTGTCCCGTACGGCCGCGGGCGCGGTGTACGACGCCCTCACCGAGACCCTCCGCCTGGTGTCCTGGCTGCTCCTGGCCCTGGGCGTGACCGTGGCCCTGACCGCCGTGCTCACGGGCGCGTACGGGCGATACCGGCGAGCGTCCGAAGTGCCCGCGCAAGATCCGGCGGAGCCGTCGACGCAAGTCCGAGCCTGACGCAGTCGTGGGCGGCTTGCGTGCCCCCGGTCAGGAAGGCGGAGCCCGGCGTGATCGCGATGCCCCGCCTCGCGGCCGCCGCCGTGAACGTGTCGGCGCGCCACGGATGCGGCAGCTCCCACCAGGCGTAATACGCCCGCGGGTCGGCCCGTACCGAGAAGCCGGCGAGGTGCTCGCAGACGAGTCGCTGCCGTCGTGCCGCGTCCGCCCGCTTGGCGCGGACCAGGTGGTCCACCGTGCCGTCGGCGATCCACCGCACCGCCGCCTCCAGGGCGAACCGCCCCGCCGTCCACCCGCCCGAGCGCAGGGCCGCCGCCACGTGTTCGACCCGTTCCTGAGGTGCGACCAGGAAGCCGACCGTCAGCCCGGGTGCCACGCGCTTGGAGAGGCCGTCGATGACATACGTGCGCTCGGGGGCGTATGCGGCGAGGGGGTCGAGGTCCTCATGGAGGAAGGACCAGATGCGGTCCTCGATGAGGGGGAGACCCAGCTCGCGTGCGGTGGCGGCCAGTTGGCGTCGGCGGACCTCGCCCATCGTCAGCGATGTCGGGTTGTGCAGGGTCGGCTGGACGTAGACGGCGGACAGCGGGGTCGAGCGGTGGGCCGCTGTGAGCGTGTCCGGGCTAAGACCCTGCGCGTCCATGGGGAGGGGGACCAGGGTGATGCCCAGGCGGCCCGCCATCTCCTTGACCAGGGGGTAGGTGAGGGATTCGACGCCGACGCGGCCGCCGGGCCGTACGAGGGAGGCGAGGGTCGCCGCGATGGCCTGGCGGGCGTTTCCCGCGAAGGCCAGCCGGGGCGGGGCGGGGTGCCAGCCCGGGGTGGCCAGGAGCGCGGCGACGGCCTCCCGGGCGGCCGGCGTGCCGGTGGCGGACGCCGTGCGCAGGGACTCGGTGAGGAGGTCGGGGCGCAGGAGCGGGGCGAGGCCGGGGGCGAGCAGCTCCGACTGGCCCGGTGCGGAGGGGTAGTTGAGCTCCAGGTTGACGGGTGCGGTGGTGCCCGGCTCGGTGAGCGCGTGGCCCGAGGGGGCGGGGGACGCCCGGACGAAGGTGCCGCGGCCGACCTCGCCGACGACCAGTCCGCGCCGTACGAGTTCGCCGTACACCCGCCCGGCCGTCGACCCGGCGATCCCGCGCCGTCGGGCGAACGCCCGCTGCGGGGGAAGCCGTTGGCCGGGGGTGAGGCGGCCGGCGGCGATGTCGTCGGCGATCCGGTCGGCGATGCGCCGGTAGTCCTCCACGCGGTTCCCCTTCACATTGCACCGAGGGCAAAGATCTTATTGCACCGAGGAGTTGGGCGTGCCTAAGGTCGTGACCATGGCACCCTTCCTCGCGTACGAGGACAAAGGGGGCGTCGGTTCGACGGCGCTGCCCCTTGTCCTGATCCACGGCCATCCCTTCGACCACACGATGTGGGACCCCCAGATCGCGGCCTTCACACCTTCGCGCCGGGTGGTCGTCCCCGATCTGCGCGGCTATGGCGCCTCCCCCGTCATCCCCGGTATCACCCCGCTCTCCGCCTTCGCCGAGGACATCGCGGCGCTGCTGGACGAGCTGGATATCGGCACGTTCTTGCTGGCCGGGCTCTCCATGGGCGGCCAGATCGCCATGGAGTGCTACCGGCAGTTCCCCGAGCGGATCCGTGGGCTGGTGCTGGCCGACACGTTCCCGGCCGCGGAGACGCCCGACGGCAAGAAGGCCCGCAACGACATGGCGGACCGGCTGCTGCGGGAGGGGATGCGCGGGTACGCCGACGAGGTGCTGCACAAGATGGTCGCGCCCTACGCGGACGCGGGGGTCGCGGAGCATGTGCGGCGCATGATGGTCTCGACGCCCCCGGAGGGCGCGGCGGCAGCCCTGCGCGGCCGTGCCGAACGCCCCGACTACCGCGACCTGCTGACCCGGGTCACCGTTCCGGCCCTGGTCGTCGTGGGCGCCGACGACGAGTACACCCCCGTCTCGGACGCGGAGGCGATGCACGCGGCGCTCCCCGACTCCACGCTCCACGTGATCGGCTCGGCGGCGCACATGCCCAATCTGGAGCGCGCGGAGGAGTTCAACGACGTGCTGGCGGACTTCCTGGCCCGCTTCGTCGCCCACTGACCCATATCCACCTGGGAACCGGTCCCCCGTTCGGCCCACGCGGAATGCGGGCGGCCGCCCCCCGGGGCGAACCTCGAAGGAGACCCCGACTCCCGAGGAGATCCCATGGCCCAGAACGCCGCGCCCTTCAGCCCCAAGCCCAGCGCAGGCCCGGCACAAGACTCCGGCTGGGCCACCGGCGGCACGGTCTTCGCCGGCGTCCTGATGATGGTCAGCGGCATCCTGGGCGTGCTCAACGGCATCGCGGGCATCGCCGCGGACGACGTCTACGCCCGCATCGGCACATATGTCTACGAGTTCAACCTCACCACCTGGGGCTGGATCCACCTCGTCATCGGCGTGCTCGTCGCGATCACCGGCTGGGGCGTCCTCAAGGGCGCCGGCTGGGCCCGCGGGGTGGGCATCGGCCTCACCGCCCTCTACATGATCGAGTACTTCATGTTCATTCCCTATGCCCCCATCTGGTCACTCATCGCCATCGTCATCGCCGTCTTCGTCATGTGGGCCCTGGCGACGGCCGGCCGGCCGGCCACGACGCCGTAAGCCGCCGAACCGGCAACCCCGCACCCGCGCGCCCCGTCTTTGAGGGAGGATTCGGGCATCCCACGCGGACGAGCGGAAGGCCGGGACTTGGAGACTGCGGCGGCTGAATGGGCGGGGGCGCGGGGGCCGGCCGGTGTGGAGCGGCGGGTCGGGCGGAGGTTCGGGGGCTGGGCGGCCGGGCTGCTGCTGGCCGCGGTGAGTGCGGTCGTCGGCTGCCGGATGGCCGACAGCGACGGGATCACGCCCGTACCGCAGTTGCTGGCGTTCCTGCCGTGGCTGCTCGCCCCCACCGGTCTCGGGCTGCTGCTCGCGCTGCTCGCGCGCTGGCGGATCGGGATGGTGTGGGGCGTGGTTCTGCTGGGGTGCGTGGCGTGGTTCATCGAGCCGTACGGGAAGACCAGTGAGCCGGGCGGGGCTCCGCTCGCCGAGCTGCGGGTGATGACGTCCAACGTGGAGTTCGGGCGGGGGACCGGTTCGCTCCTCACCGCCGTGCGCGAGCGCAAGCCCGACATCCTGTTCGTGGAAGAGTGCGAGTACGGGTGTTCGCGGGCGCTGGAGGACGCCTTCGGCGGGAGCGACGGTGTCTATCCGTACCGGGAGGCCGTCGAGGGCGCCGGGTCCGACGGGTCCGTCATCATGAGCCGGTTTCCGCTCACGGGGGCCGACGGCGTGCGCGGCACCATGGGCATGCCCGGCGCCGTCGCCGACGTACACGGGCACACCGTACGGCTGCAGCTCGCGCACCCCATGCCCCCGCTCCCCGGCCAGCTCGGCGTCTGGCGGCGCGAGCTCGGCGAACTGCGCGACTACGCGGCGGCGGACAAGGGCCCCACCATCCTCGCCGGGGACTTCAACGCCTCCCAGGACCACGCCGCCTTCCGCCGCATCCTCGACACCGGTCTGCGCGACAGCGCCCGCCTCGCCGGACACCCCCGCACCCCGAGCTGGCCGGCCAGGACCGCTCCGACGCTCGGCGCGCAGATCGACCACGTCCTCGTCTCCCGGGGCTTCTCGGCGAACGAGGCGTCCTTCGTCCGGATCACCGGCAGCGACCACCGCGCCCTGGTCGTCGATCTCGCTCTCCGCCAGCACGAATGAGCCGGGGCACCGCCCCGCGCACCCCCCATACTTGGGGGATGTCCCGCGAGTTCCCCATCGGCCTCACCCCGCCCGACTGGCTGGTCAGGAACCTCCAACCGCAGCAGGCGTCCGTCAACTGGGCCGCCGTCGCCCGCGCCGCCGTCGCCATGGCGCTCCCGCTCACCATCGGTCTCGCCGCCGGACAGCCGGCCTACGGCGCCCTCGCCTCCATGGGTGCCCTGTCCGGAGTCATCGGCGACACCGCCGACGCCTACCGCATGCGGATCCTCAACATCGCCGTACCCCAGCTCTTCGGCGCGATCGGTGTCACCATCGGCGCGCTCGCGTTCGGGCACGGCTGGGTCGCCGTCGCCGCCGTCACCGGGGTCGCGCTGGTCTCCGGGATGATCTCGACGATCGGCGCCGTGGCCTCCGTGTCCGGACTGCTGCTGCTCCTCAACTGCGCGATCGGCGCCGGCCTCCCCCTACCGGGCGCGTGGTGGCTGGCGCCCCTGCTGATGTCCGGCGGCGGCCTTCTCGTCCTCGTACTGGCCCTGCTCGCCTGGCCGTTGCGGTCGGGGGTGCCGGAACGCGCCGCCGTCGCGGGCACCTACCGGACGGTCGCGGACCTGCTCGCCGCGAGCGGCACTCCCGCGTACGACGACCTGCGCTTCGCCGTCACCCAGTCCCTCAACCAGTCCTACGACCTCGTCCTCGCCCGGCGCGCCTTCCACCACGGCCGCAGCCCCGACCTCGTCCGGCTGCTCGCCCAGTTGAACGCCATGACGCCGGTCATCGAGGCGGCGCCGGCCGCCCACCAGCACGGTGAGCCGCTGCCCGCCGAGGTCTCCACGGCCGTACGCCACCTCGCCGACGCCGTGGAGAGCGGCTACACCGGGCCCATAGGGCTCCGCCTGCCCGTCCCCACCACCGAGACCGCGCGCGCCATCGACCACGCCGTGCGGCACGCCGCCGACGTCGTGACGGATCAGGCCCCCGCCGCCCCCACCCTGGACGACCGCCTCGGTCGCCCCGCCGCCCTCCGCGTCCGCGCCGCCCGCGCCGCCCGCAATGTCGTGCTGTCCGGCGCCTCCTGGCGCTACGGACTGCGCCTGGCCCTGTGCATCGGCGTCGCGCAGGCCCTGGTCTCCCTCATCCCGGTGCCGCGCTCCTACTGGGTCGCGCTCACCGTCACCTTCGTGATGAAGCCCGACTTCGGGTCCGTCTTCTCCCGGGCGCTGCTGCGCGCGCTCGGCACCGTGGTCGGGCTGGTCGTCGCGGCCGGGGTCCTCGCCGTCGTACCGATCGGCTGGTGGGACGTGCCGGTGCTGCTCGTCCTCGCCCCGCTCATCCCGGCGTTCACCCCGCGCGGTTACGGCTATCAGACCGCCGCCATCACGCCGGTGATCCTCCTGCTCTCCGACGTCCTCAACCACCAGGGCACCGGGCTCCTCGTGCCCCGTCTGGTCGACTCCCTCATGGGGTGCGCGATCGCGCTCGTCGCCGGGTACCTCCTGTGGCCGGAGAGCTGGCACACCCGGGTCGGCGACCGGCTCGCCGACGCCGTCGCGGACACCGCCGGTTATGTGGAGCTGGCCTTCGGGGGCACCCCCGACCCCGCCGCCCGCGCCCGCAGCCGACGGCGCCTGTACCGCGATCTGTCCTCCATCCGTACGGAGTTCCAGCGCGCGCTGACCGAACCGCCGCCCACCGGGCGCCGCGCCGCCGCCTGGTGGCCACTCGTCGTCGCCGTCGAACGGATCGTCGACGCGACCACCGCCGCGCGGGTACGCATCAAGCAGGGCGCGGCCGAGCCGTCCGCCGCCGAGGTCGCCCACATCGCGCTCCAGCTGCGGGAGCTGTCCGAGGGACTGCGCCGGACGGACGTGCTCGTCGCCGTCCGTACGGATCTCACCGGCCCGTCGGGCAGCGTCCTCGAACCCGTGCGGCAGGAGGTCGCGGCGGCACGAGCGATCGCTTCGCCGCACTGAGAAACACGGACAGGATACGAACGGGTGGCTGGAAGTCGACCCTGCCCAAGATCACTATCTGCGGCCGCTAACCTTACGTGTCCGTCCTGGCCAGGGATTGACGGCATCAACTCACGCGAAGGGTTGCGCACATGGGCATTCTCACCGTCTTGCGGAACGCGTTCGGCCGCTCACGCAAGGGTCGTGACGCCGACGGAGAGACCTCGCGAGAGGCTTCGACTCCGACGGTTCCGACCCCGACGGTTCCGGCCCCGGCCACCGAACGGGTTCCCGTGCAGGACGCCGAGCCGGCTCCTGCGCGGGAGGCCGCGCCGAGGATTCCGGCACCTTCGACCGAGCCGCGACTGGAGGCCACGCCGTCCAAGCCGTCCAATGCGTCCAAGCCGTCCGTGGTGGACGAGCTGGTCTCGGCGGCGTTCGACAATGTGACCGTTCCGAAGCCGACGCCTTCGGCGGAGGACGCGCCGGTGGCGGAGGCGACCCCCGAGGCGGAGGTGACTCCTGAGGCGGAGGCGACTCCCGAGGCGGACGTGACCCCCGAGGCGGAGGTCGAGCCCGAGCCGGTTGCCGAGATCCAGCCTGAGCCGGTGGTCGAGCCGGAGCCGGCCGCCGAGCCCGAGCCGGTTGCCGAGGTCCAGCCTCAGCCCGTGGTCGAGCCGGAGCCGGCCGCCGACCCCGAGCCGGTTGCCGAGGTCCAGCCTCAGCCCGTGGTCGAGCCGGAGCCGGTTGCCGAGGTCGAGCCGGAACCCGTCGTCGACGTTGTCGCCGAGACCGAGCCCGACCCCCAGCCCGAGCCCGAGCCGGAGCCGGTCGTCGTCGAAGAGCCCGCCATGCTCGTAGCGCAGGCGGACGAACCGGCGGCCGCCGACGGCGATCAGGCCCCACAGGGGCCACCCGCACCCGACACCGAGAGCGGCACGGGTGGTGCGGGCGGGAACGACACGTCCGAAGGCGAAGCCGAGGCGGACGCCGGCCCGGCCAAGGGCAACCCTGCCGTCCCCCTCACCCACGTGAGGACCCACGCCCCGGCCCTGGTCACGGCGTACAAGGAAGCGGGAACGGCCCTCAAGAAGAGGGACCTCACCGGCACCCGCGCCAAGCTCTACCTCGTCCTCGACCGCTCCGCGTCCATGCGCCCGTACTACAAGGACGGCTCCGCCCAGGCCCTCGGCGAGCAGGCCCTCGCCCTCGCCGTCCACCTCGACCCGGACTCCACCGTCCACGTGGTCTTCTTCTCCACAGAGCTGGACGGCACCGGCGAGCTCACCCTCCCCGAGCACGAGAACAAGATCGACGAGCTGCACGCGGCCCTCGGCCGCATGGGCCGTACGAGCTATCACGCCGCAGTGGAAGAAGTGCTCACCCACCACCAGAAGTCCGGCACCACGGACCCGGCCCTGGTGATCTTCCAGACGGACGGCGCCCCCGACGCCAAGACCCCCGCCACCCAGTCCCTCACGGACGCGGCGAAGGACCACCCCACCGTCTTCTTCTCGTTCGTCGCGTTCGGCGAGCACGACAACAAGGCCTTCGACTACCTCCGCAAACTGAAGACCGACAACACGGCCTTCTTCCACGCCGGCCCGACCCCGCGCGAGCTGACGGACGCGGAACTCTACGAGGGCGTACTGGCGAACTGGCGTCCGTAACGCCTCGTAACGCCCCGTGACCCTCGTATCTGCGACACCTGGCCGCCCGCTTCCCACCCCTTAAAACGGGAGGCGGGCGGCCCACCCATGTCGGCTACGATTTCAAGGTTCACTGACGACGACCCGCCGACCACACAACCGACGATCGTCGCCCCGCGTAGCGACTTGGGAGCAGCCCGCGATGGCTCGACACCTCATCACCAGCGCCCTTCCGTACATCAACGGGATCAAGCACCTGGGCAACATGGTGGGGTCCATGCTCCCGGCGGACGTGTACTCCCGCTACCTTCGCCAGCGCGGCCACGACGTCCTGTACATCTGCGCGACGGACGAACACGGCACCCCGGCCGAGCTGGCGGCGAAGGAGCAGGGCCTGCCGGTCGACGAGTTCTGCGCGCAGGCGCACGACGCGCAGAAGGCGGTGTACGACGGCTTCGAACTGGCCTTCGACTACTTCGGCCGCAGCTCCAGCCCGCAGAACCGCGACATCACCCAGCACTTCGCGCGCCGCCTGAACGAGAACGGCTTCATCGAGGAGCGCGCGATCCGCCAGGTGTACTCACCGGCGGACGGCCGTTTCCTCCCGGACCGCTACGTCGAGGGCACCTGCCCGCACTGCGGCTACGACAAGGCGCGCGGCGACCAGTGCGAGAACTGCACGCGTGTCCTGGACCCGACCGACCTGATCAACCCGCGTTCGGCGATCTCCGGCTCGACGGACCTGGAGGTCCGCGAGACCAAGCACCTCTTCCTCCTCCAGTCGAAGCTGCAGCACGAGGTCGAGGAATGGGTGGCCCGGCACGAGGAGGAGTGGCCGCAGTTGGCCTCCTCGATCGCCCGCAAGTGGCTGAACGAGGGCCTGCACGACCGTGCGATCACCCGTGACCTGGACTGGGGCGTCCCCGTCCCGGCCGACACCTGGCCGGAGCTGGCGGCCGAGGGCAAGGTCTTCTACGTCTGGTTCGACGCCCCGATCGAGTACATCGGCGCGACGAAGGAGTGGTCCGACCAGGACCCGGAGAACCGCGACTGGAAGTCGTGGTGGTACGAGGCCGACGCGGGCGAGAACCCGGTCCGCTACACGGAGTTCATGGCCAAGGACAACGTCCCGTTCCACACGGTGATGTTCCCCGCCACTGAGCTGGGCGTCCGTGAGCCGTGGAAGAAGGTCGACTACGTCAAGGCGTTCAACTGGCTGACGTACTACGGCGGAAAGTTCTCCACGTCCCAGAAGCGAGGCGTCTTCACCGACCACGCCCTGGACATCCTGCCCGCCGACTACTGGCGCTACTTCCTGATCGCCAACGCCCCCGAGTCGGACGACTCGTCCTTCACATGGGAGCACTTCACGGCGACGGTCAACAAGGACCTCGCCGACACCCTCGGCAACTTCGTCAACCGCGTCCTCTCCTTCTCCAAGAAGCGCTTCGGCGAGGAGGTTCCGGCGGGCGCGGAGGCCGGCGAGGCCGAGACGAAGCTGGGCACGGAGATCGCGAGCCTGCTGGCCGAGTACGAGACCCAGATGGAAGCCCTCCAGTTCCGCAAGGCGGCCGCCGCGCTGCGTGCCCTGTGGTCGGCCGGCAACTCCTACCTGGAGGAGAAGGCCCCCTGGCTGGAGATCAAGACCAACCCCGAGGGCGCGGCCCTGACCCTGCGCACGGCGATGAACCTGATCCACCTCTACTCGGTGGTCTCGGAGCCCTTCATCCCGGCGTCGGCGAAGGCCATGCGCTCGGCGTTCGCCCTGCAGGACGACACGGCCAGCTGGGTCACGCCGGACGGGGCCCGCGCCCTGTCCGCTGTCCCGGCGGGCACCCCGTTCACCGTCCCGCCGGTCCTCTTCGCGAAGATCACGGACGAGGACCTGGAGTCGTACAAGGAGCGCTTCGGCGGCGCACCGGAGTAAATCCGGCGTTCCGGAAGGGCCCGGCACCGCAGGGTGCGGGGCCCCTTCGCGTCCCCCGGCCACAAACCGACCCCACTTCTGACATGACCCGGTTCACCCGTATGGTTTCCGCCATGGCAGTCCCTGAGGTCATTCCGATCGCCTATGAACCGCACCACCGCACCGAGGCCATCGGCCGTTACGCGGATGGTCAGTTCCTGGCGTCGGTCACGTACGCCTTCCCCGAAGGGTTCCGTCCCGACGACGGCTGGGAAGAGCACAAGCGCCTGTACACGGTGCTGCACACCTTCGACGCCGAGGGCCGGTACCGCGAGTCGGAGGTCTGGTGCGCGGGCACCTGGGCCGAGCAGCAGCGCGCCCCGCACGGCGAGGGCTCGGTGCTCGCCCGGGCCCAGGCCCATCTGGCGAAGCTACTGAGGAGCCTTCCGCGGCGCAGTTACACGGACATCGCGGTCCGTCCCTTCCAACTCACCGTCGATGGCGTGCTGTTCGGCTTGCTGAGCGGCGAGGACGAGGACGGCGGCTGGGCCGAGCTCTATCCGGACCGGCTCGGCTTCGGTGAGCCGTGGGACGGCACGTACGACACCTGAGCCTGCGACACCTCGGGCACCGTCCGGCGCGACAACGGCACCGGCACGGTTCCTTCGGCGGTACGCGGATCGCGACGGGCTGGAGCGGCTACAAGTGGGTGTCCTGACCCCGCCGCACCGCGCCTTGGCCTGTCCATGTCCGATCAGGACGGGGCGGCAACTCGGCTCTTGCGGAAGGACCCCCGACCGGCCGGGCGCCCGGGAGGTGCCCCGCTAGTCTTGGCCCACCGAGACGCGAGGGGCTGGGGGCACGGGTGCGCGCACGGAGACACGGGTGGCTGCTGGTGGGCACGGTGCTGCTGGCGTACGCCGCGACGGCCTGCGGGGCCGCGGAGTCGAGCGGTGCCGCCGCCTCTCCTTCCGCTTCCGCTTCCGCCTCCGCCTCTCCTCAGGAGGCCTTGTCCGCCCGGGAGTTGAAGTCCCTCGCGATCACGGGTGACGAGGTGCCGGGAAATCGTGGTGTCTCGGCGGACGAGCGTGATCCTTCCACCATGGACAACACCTTCCCTCCGGTCTCGGACTCCTCCTGCCAGAAGATGCTCGACGCCCTCGGTGCCGGCACCGCGTCGGCCGTCGTCGACGGGATCATCAACTGGAAGGACAGCATCTACGCGGGCGGCTTCGGTCTCGCCTCGTACGACGGTACGGAGGCGGAGGACACCTTCGCCCGAGTCCGCACCTCGCTCAAGACGTGCGCCGACTACACCGGAGTCGGCTACACGGGGAAGGTCAGCGCCCACGTGGCGACGGAGAAGATCGCCCGGGTCGGGGACGAGTCGATCGCCTTCCGGACAACCACCCCCGTCAACGACCACGTGCGCAATGAGCAGCTGGTCCTTGTGCGGGTCGGCCAGGTCACCGCGCTCTTCTCCATGCTGGACGTTGACCACAGCGGCCACTTCCCGATGGACCTCATCAGGAAGCAGGTCGACCGCCTCGCCCGCGCACAGCACGCCTGACGTGAGGGGTTCGGTTACGGGGTCAGGACGCCGGAGCCGGTCGTGGTCGCCAGTTCCGTCGGAAGGTTCTTCGCAGAGCTCTGGAGCCCTGCCGCAAGGCTCGGTATCCAGTTCACCGTCGTCTTGAGCTTCTTCTCCCGACGCAACGGAGTTACGCCCCCTCGAACGCCGAGTGGACAGCGTGCTGCGAATCGGCCCGTCCGACGGAGACGGTTTCCTGCTCGCCATCGAGGCGCAGGGCCGTCGGGACGCGGACAAGGAGTCGAGCTGGGCGTACTACGTGTCGTACCTCTGGGCGAAATACCGCCTCCCGGTACTGCTGCTCGTCACTGGATCCACTGGCCCGCGTCCTCCAGTCAATGCACGGGAAGTCCGCCGAGTACTACTACGAGTTTGTGGAAATCGGTCTGGGGGCCACCCCCGCCGGAGACAAGTGGAGGGAAATCTTGAGCTTCGTCAGCTACTTCCCCGGCCGGGGCACCGTTCGGGAGACGGCCTACCTCGAAGGCAAGGCAGAAGGCAAGGCAGAAGGCAAGGCCCAAGGCAAGGCCGAAGATCGGGCCTCGCTGGTTCTGCGTGTGCTGGACAAGCACGGAATCTCCGTCAACGAGGACACCCGCGACCGCATCACCTCCTGCACCGACCTCGACACCCTCGCCCTCTGGTTCGACCGCGCCCTGACGGCCACCACTGCCGAGGCCTTGTTCGCCGAGGAGCCGGAAACCGACCAGGACCAGGCCTGACCCCTCACCGGGGGGCGGCCTCGAGGCGTGGCAAAAGGGCCCGGAACCAGTGGCGTTCCGGGCCCTTCATGGGCGAACGAGGATCAGCTCGACGAAGCCGACGCCGAAGCGGTCGGCCGGGTGTCCGTGCTGTCGTGGGTTTCGTCCGGGACGACGCCCATCGTCAGGTGGGCGTGGACGCCCTTGGCGATGTGCTTCTTGTCGTACGTGAGATACAGGAGGCCGCCCTCGTGGCCGTTCTCGGGGTAGATCGTGTCTTCGGTGAGGGTCGTGCGGGTGGTGGTGTTCGTGGAGTACGGGGAGACCTCCGCCGACGCCAGGACCGACTTCTCGGTGAAGAAGAGCTGGCCGGTGTGGCAGGTGTGGCCGCCCTCGTAACCGGAGGAGGTCCACTCGCCGTCCACGTGGACCTTCACATGGATGTGGACGCAGCGGCCCTGGTACCAGCCGGGGAAGACGGTTGTGAAGGTGACATAGCCGTGCTTGTCGGTCTTCCAGGTGCCGCGCAGGTAGCGCTCGTCATCGGTGGGCTCGGAGTGGCCGCCACCCGTACCGCCGGAGGGCGCGCCGGACGGGGGCTCGCCCGTCGGGGTGCCGGTCGGCGTGCCCGAGGGGGCGTCGGTCGGGGCACCGGACGGCGCGCCGCCGCCACCCGCACCTCCGCTGCCCATCGCCTCGTAGCCGGAGTACACGCCGAGCGCCGTGCAGTGCCAGATGTCGACCGCCGCGTTCTTGAGCGGCTTGCAGCTCTCCGCGTCGATGACCTTGAGCTTGAGGGTCAGAGGGATGCCCTCCTGGTCCTCGGTGATGTCCTGGCGGATCTTGTCCGCGTCGATGTAGTAGGGGCCCTCGGTGGTCTCGGTGGTGAGGGTGTAACACGTCTCGGCGCTCGACGAGGACGTCGAGGTGTCGGTGCTCGTCTCGCCCGCGAACGCGTTCACGGCGATGCCGCCGCCCACGCCCGCGACCGCGACGGCCGCCCCACCTGCGACGACGACCTTGCGTCGGGTCATATTCCGTTTGTGTGCCGGTCCTTGAGTCTCAGTCATGGGCCGGACCGTAGGGAGCCCAGCTGTCAACAGCATGGGTAGGGACTGTGGTTTTGGCGCACGACGCGAAAGTGGCTCGGAACCGGTGTCGGTTCCGAGCCACTCCCGCCTACGAAGGGCTACTTCGGCTGCGGCTTCCGTACGGAGATGTGCAGCTCACGCAGACGGGCCTCGTCCAGCTCCGTGGGCGCGCCCATCATCAGGTCCTGCGCGTTGCCGTTGAGCGGGAACGCGATCGTCTCGCGGATGTTCGGCTCGTCCGCGAGGAGCATGACGATGCGGTCGACGCCCGGGGCAATGCCGCCGTGCGGCGGGGCGCCGAAGCGGAAGGCGCGGAGCATGCCGGCGAACTGTTCCTCGACGGTCTCCCGGTCGTAGCCCGCGATCTCGAAGGCCTTGAGCATGATCTCGGGCTCGTGGTTCCGGATCGCGCCGGAGGACAGCTCGACGCCGTTGCAGACGATGTCGTACTGCCATCCCAGGATGTCCAGCGGGTCCTGGGTCTCCAGGGCCTCGAGCCCGCCCTGCGGCATCGAGAAGGGGTTGTGCGAGAAGTCGATCTTGCCGGTCTCCTCGTCCTTCTCGTACATCGGGAAGTCGACGATCCAGCAGAAGCGGAAGACGTTCTCCTCGAAGTGCCCGGCACGCTTGGCGGCCTCGACCCGCACCGCGCCCATGATCTTCGATACCTCGTCGAACTCGCCCGCGCCGAAGAAGACCGCGTGGCCGGCCGACAGCGACAGGCGCTTGGTCAGCTCCGCGACGTTCTCCTCGGTGAGGAACTTCGCGATCGGGCCCGTCAGCGAGCCGTCCTCGGCGACCCGGACCCAGGCCAGGCCCTTCGCGCCCTGGGAGACCGCGAAGTCACCCAGCTGGTCGAAGAACTTCCGGGGCTGCGCGGACACGTCCGGCACCGGCAGGGCACGTACGTGCTGGCCCGCGAAGGCCTTGAACTCCGAGCCTTCGAAGATGTCGGTGATGTCGACGAGCTCGAGCTGGGCACGCAGGTCCGGCTTGTCGGAGCCGTACTTCAGCATCGCCTCGCGGAACGGGATGCGCGGGAAGGGGGAGGTGACGTGGCGGCCACGCCCGAACTCCTCGAACAGCTCCGTCATGAGCTTCTCGATCGGCTGGAAGACGTCCTCCTGCTCGACGAAGGACATCTCCACGTCGAGCTGGTAGAACTCGCCCGGCGAGCGGTCCGCGCGCGCGTCCTCGTCGCGGAAGCAGGGCGCGATCTGGAAGTAGCGGTCGAAGCCGGAGATCATCAGCAGCTGCTTGAACTGCTGCGGCGCCTGCGGCAGCGCGTAGAACTTGCCCGGGTTGAGGCGGGAGGGGACCACGAAGTCGCGCGCGCCCTCGGGGGAGGTGGCGCTGAGGATCGGGGTCGCCATCTCGTTGAAGCCCAGCGCCGTCATCTTGTGACGGATCGCGGAGATCACGGCCGTACGCAGCATGATGTTGCGGTGCATGCGCTCGCGGCGCAGGTCGAGGAAGCGGTACTCCAGGCGCCGCTCCTCGTTGACCCCGTCCTCGGCGTTGATCGTGAAGGGGAGCGGCTGGGCGGCGCCGAGCAGCTCCACCTCGCTCACCTCGACCTCGATCTCGCCGGTCGGCAGGTCCGGGTTCACGTTCTCCGCGCCACGCGAGACGACCCTGCCGTCGATGCGGACCGTCGACTCCTTGGAGACCTTGTCGAGGGCCTCGTAGGCGGGCGTGCCGGGGCGGGCGACGAGCTGCGTGATGCCGTAGTGATCGCGCAGATCGATGAAGAGGATGCCGCCCAGGTCTCGGCGATTGTGCAGCCAGCCGCTCAGCCGGACGTCGCTGTCGACGTCAGAGGCGCGGAGCTCGCCGCAGGTGTGGGACCTGTACCGATGCATCGTCGTTCATCCAGTCTTCGCGGATTGAGGGCAGACAGACCCGGATCTGCTCATCCGGGTCTGTTTCACGTGAAACGTCGGGGCCGAAGCCCGGACCTCCCAAGGGTACCGGCCACCCCAAGATCGCCATCGCCAATACTCTCGGTGGCAGCTACCAATCACCTCTTCTTACAGTGGGGCAATGCGCACTGGTGAGCCCCTGCCCGCCGTAGGAGGCGTCCTGACGGCTCTTGCGACCGGCCTGTGGCGGTGGGATGACGCCGCGGGGACCGTCACCGTGGACGCCGAGACCGCACGCATGCTCGGGCTGCCCGCCGAGCCGGCCACCCTCACCACCGCGGGCGTACGCGCCCGCCTCCACCCCGTCGACTGGAACGAGCTCGTCGGCGTTGTGCAGCTCGCCACCGCCGAGGACACGCTCGGCGAGGTCCGGGTGCGGATCATGGACGAACCCGGACGGGTGATCCGTACCGTGCGCAGCCGATTCAAGCCGACCTTCGATCCCGCCACCAGGACCTTCACGCTGACCGGCACCCTCCAGGAGGTGACCGAGCCGCCCCCGAGCGCCGCCGCGCGCACCCCCGTCACCGGCGACTGGCGCCGCTCACGCGAGGCGTTCCTGCTGGACGCGGGGCGGGCCCTGGCCGAGGCACGGTCCACGGCGGAGGTGCTGCGGGTCGCGGCGGGGCTGTCGATGCCCGGGTTCTCGCCGGACGGACTCGCCGTCTTCGGTGCGGAGGCCGACCGGCTGACGATCATCGGCCACCACGGGCAGCAGCCGGGGGACGAAGGGCCCTTCTCGCACATGTCGCTGTCCACGGACTATCCGGCCGCGGAGGTCGTCCGTACGGGCCGGGCGGTCTATCTGTCCTCCCCGGAGGAGTACAAGGAGCGCTATCCGGTCTCCTGGCCGCTCGCCCAGCACTTCGGGCGGCAGTCCTGGGCGTTCCTTCCACTCACCGTCGCGGGCCGCACGATGGGCGCGTGGATGGCGGCCTTCACGTACCCCGTCACCTTCACACCCGACGAGCGCTCGGTCCTCACCACCGTCGCCCGCATGCTCGCGCAGGCCCTCTCGCGCGCCGGGGCCGCCGAGACCGAGCGGGAGCTGACCGACGGCCTGCAGCGCTCGATGATGCCCACGCTGGGCCCCCGGATACCGGGCATGAGCGTCGCCGCGCGCTATGTCCCCACCGGCGGCGGCCTCCAGGTCGGCGGCGACTGGTACGACATGATCCCGCTCCCCACCGGCCGCTTCGCCCTGGTCATCGGTGACGTCCAGGGCCACGACGTCCGTGCGGCGGGGCTGATGGGCCAGCTCCGCATCGCCCTGCGCGCATACGCCTCCGAGGGCCACCGCCCGGACGCGGTGCTCTCCCGGGCCTCGCGCTTCCTGTACGGCGTCACGGACTCGGTGACGTACGGATCGAGCGGCGGCGCGGAGAACGCGGACGACGGGGAGAGCGGCGGCGCGGACAACCCGGACAACGGGGAGAGCGGCGACCTTCGCTTCGCGACCTGCCTGTACGTCGAGGTCGACCCGGCGACCGGGACGCTCGACATCGCCCGCGCCGGGCACCCGGACCCCGCGATACGCATGGCCGACGGGACGGTGCTGATGCGGCCGACCGCGGGCGGGCTGCCGCTCGGCATCGACCCGGACGCCGACTACCCGACCACCCGGCTCGTCCTGGAACCCGGCGAGACCATGCTGATCTGCACCGACGGGCTCATCGAGACCGGCGGCCACGACCTCGACACCGGCTGGCGCCGCATCCGCCGCACCCTCGAAGCGCACGACGGCGACATGGAGTCCCTCGCCGACGCGCTCGTCCAGGCCGTGCACGGGCCCTCCTCGCACCACACCACCGGGCCGCTGGCCGACCGGCGCGAGGACGACATAGCGGTGCTGCTGCTGTGCCGGCAGGGCGAGGGGTGCGGCCGCGGCGCCACGGTCAGGGCCGTACGGCCGAGGGTGCGCCGCACGATGCTGACCGTGGCGCAGGCCGAGCCCGAGCGGATCGCCGGAGCCCGCCAGCAGCTGCGCGAACTCCTCCACGACTGGGCCTCCGAGGACCAGTGCGACTCCGCCGTCCTGCTCGTCTCCGAGATCGTCACCAACGTTCTCGTGCACACCGACGCCGACGCGCTGCTCGTCGCCGAGGTGACCGGCGAGCCGGGCAAACGCCGGATGCGGGTCGAGGTCACCGACGCCAGCGACGACCTGCCGCACCGGCGCCACCCCGGGGAGCTGGCGTCCTCCGGACGCGGGCTGGTGTTCATGGAACTCCTCGCGGACGCGTGGGGCGTCGACCCGCGGGGTGAGGGCAAGAGCATCTGGTTCGAGTTCTACGAGGCGTCGGCGCCCGGGGCGTAACGGCCGCGCAGCTCGGACAGGACCCCGAACGCCGCCGCCGTCAGCGGTACGGCGAGCAGCATGCCCAGAATCCCGGCGACGGACGCGCCCGCCGTGATCGCCAGCATCACCAGCGCCGGGTGCATCTGCACGGTCCGGCTCTGGATCATCGGCTGGAGCACATGCCCCTCCAGAACCTGCACGGCGAGGACGACCCCGAGCGCCCACAGCGCGATGACGAACCCGCGGTCCGCCAGCGCGACCAGCACCGCCACCGCGCCGGAGATGAACGCGCCGAGATAGGGGATGAACGCCCCCACGAAGACCAGCGCGCCGAGCCCCACCGCGCCCGGGACCCGCAGGATCAGCAGCCCGACGGTGATGCAGAGGGCGTCGATCAGCGCGATGACCGTCGTCCCGCGCATGAACCCCTCGACGGCCTCGAACGCACGGCGGGCCATCGCCTCGACGGTGTCGGCGCTCCCACGCGGCGCGAGCGCTCTGAGCGTGTCGGCCGCCCGGTGCGAGTCCCGCAGGAAGAAGAAGACGAGCAGCAGGGCGAGTACGGCCATGGCGATGGACTCGCCCACGATGCTCACACCACTGATGACATTGGACACGGCCGTGCCGCCGAACTTGGTCAGCAGCTCCTTGGCGTTGGAGGCCAGATCGTCCAGCGAGGTCCCCGCCGCCCCGAAGTGCTCGGCGAGGGACTGCCCCGCCTGCTTGAGCGAGTCGACGATCTGGTCCCCGGTGTCGATGAGTGCGGCAACGACGATGTAGACGGCGCCGCCCGCCACGACGACCACCGCGACACAGGTGAGCCCGGCGGCCAGCGATCGGTTGACCCGCATCCGCACCAGCCGCCGGTACAGCGGCCCGAGCAGCGCGGTCCCCAGCAGCGCGAGCAGCACCGGCACCACCGCCGTACGGAGCTCTCCGCACAGCACGATCGCCACCCATCCCACACCGGCGACAAGCAGAACCACGGCACACCAGGCGGCCAGCCGCCGGGCACCTTCGGGGAGTAGCTGCACGTTTCCACCCGAACACGCGCCGGGCGGGCCGTCCTGCGGGGAGGCCCGCCCGGGTGACGCAGCGTCAGCGACCGGCGTTACGCGGCTCGGTCAGGCCGTGGCGCTCGTGAGGACGGCGAAGGGCGCTCCGAACGGGTCGAGGAACATGGCAAGGCGGCCGACGCCCTCGGCGTCGACGGCCGGGATGATGACCGTCGCGCCCAGCTCCTGAGCCCTGGCCACCACGGCGTCGCAGTCCTCGACCTCGAAGTACGGGTGCCATTCGGAGGATGAGCCGCGCCGCATGTGCTCCTCCGGGAGCTGCATGATCCCGCCGTGCATGGTCGTCTCGCCACCGCCCGCGGGCCCGGCGATGGAGTAGACGACGTCCGGGCCCATGGGCATGTCCCGCGTGTCCCAGGACAGGACCGTGCGATAGAAGTCCTTCGCCGCCGCGGCGTCCGTGGTGTAGAGCTCGATCCAGCTGAGGGTGCCTGGCTCGTTGACGACCTCCAGGCCGTCCATGTCGCGGGCTTCCCACACGGCGAACTCGGCGCCCGTCGGGTCGGTGAAGCCGGCCATCCGCCCCTCGGTGAAGACGTCCGTGGGCGGGAAGCGGACCGAGCCGCCGGCCTGTTCCACCGCCTTCGCGGTGGCGTCGGCGTCCAGGGTGCGGAAGTAGACCGTCCAGGCGGACGAGGCCCCCTCCTCGGTCAGCGGGCCGACGGCGGCCAGGGTCCTGCCGTCCTTCTGCAGGAAGCCGTAGCCCCCGGCCTCCGGTCCCGCGGACTGGAACCGCCAGCCGAACGTGCCCTCGTAGAAGGCGACGGCCGCGTCGATGTCCGGTGTCCCCAGGTCGAGCCAGTTCGGGCCGCCCGGAACGTTCGTCGAGGTGAGCATCAGACGCTCCTAGCAAGTGAGTTGTGACTGGCCCGGAAGAGCCGGGGTGCGATGACCGCGCCGACACGCCTGCCCGACAAGCTACCCGCGGAGCCCCGCGCGAGCATGCCGAACAACGTGCGCGAGCCCCACCCGCGCGCGCACGGGTAAGCCCCGTCCGTTTCGCCGGACGGGGCTTTGCCGTGACTCACCTGACGGAGGCTTACAGACCGCCCTCGGACATCCCGTGCACGGCCGGGATCGTCCCGAGCCGGCCCTTCTGGAAGTCGTCGAAGGCCTGCTGGAGTTCTTCGCGGGTGTTCATCACGAAGGGGCCGTAGTGGGCCATGGGCTCACGGATGGGCCGGCCGCCGAGGAGGACGACCTCGAGGTCCGGGGTGTTGGAGTCCTGCTGCTCGTCCGCGCGGACGGTCAGCGAGGAGCCCGCGCCGAAGACGGCGGTCTGGCCGGTGTGGACCGCGCGGCGGTCCGTGCCGACCGAGCCACGTCCGGCGAGGACGTACGCGAGACCGTTGAAGTCCTCGCGCCACGGGAGCGTCAGCTCGGCGCCGGGCGCCAGGGTCGCGTGGACCATGGTGATCGGCGTGTGCGTGATGCCCGGGCCCTGGTGACCGTCGAGCTCACCGGCGATGACGCGCAGCAGCGCGCCGCCGTCGGGGGTGCTCAGCAGCTGCACCGTGCCACCGCGGATGTCCTGGTAGCGCGGGGCCATCATCTTGTCCTTGGCCGGGAGGTTCACCCACAGCTGGAGGCCGTGGAAGAGGCCGCCGGACATGACGAGGGCCTCCGGCGGCGCCTCGATGTGCAGGAGGCCCGAGCCCGCAGTCATCCACTGGGTGTCACCGTTGGTGATGGTGCCGCCGCCACCGTTGGAGTCCTGGTGGTCGAAAATCCCGTCGATGATGTAGGTCACGGTCTCGAAGCCGCGGTGGGGGTGCCAGGGGGTGCCCTTGGGCTCTCCCGGCGCGTACTCCACCTCGCCCATCTGGTCCATCATGATGAACGGGTCGAGGTGGCGGTAGTTGATCCCGGCGAACGCACGGCGGACCGGGAAGCCCTCACCCTCGAAGCCGCTCGGCGCGGTCGCCACGGCCAGCACGGGACGGGCCACGGCGTCGGCCGGCGCGACCACACGGGGCAGGGTCAGCGGGTTCTCGACGGTCACTGCAGGCATGTCGGTACCTCCTTGTGCTTCGAGGTTAGTTGATTGTTGAACTTTCTGCTACCCGTAACGACGAACGCCCGGAGGGCATTCCCTCCGGGCGTCCGGGATGTCGCAGGGCGAAGAGCTAGCCGTACATACGGCGCATCGCGAAGTCCACCATCTGCTCCACGGCCTTCGCGTCGAAGACCATCCGGTGCTCGCCCTCCATGTCGAGGACGAAGCCGTAGCCGGTCGGCAGCAGATCGATCACCTCGGCGCCGGTGATCACGAAGTACTTGGACTCCTTGCCGGCGTACCGGCGCAGCTCCTTGAGCGAGGTGAACATGGGGATGACCGGCTGCTGGGTGTTGTGCAGCGCGAGGAAGCCGGGGTTGTCGCCGCGTGGGCAGTACACCTTGGAGGTGGCGAAGACCTGCTGGAAGTCCTCCGCGGACATCGATCCCGTGGTGAACGCGCGGACCGCGTCCGCGAGGGACGGCGGGGACGGCTCGGGGTACAGCGGCGGCTGCTGGCCGTACCCGCCCGGCATCTGCTGCTGCGGCGGGACGTATCCCTGCTGGGCGCCTGCGCTCTGGTCGTAGCCGTACATGCGTCAAAGAGTAGTGGGCCACATATGGACCATCAGGGGTTGATTCTTATTACTGACGGGTAGCATCATCGTAGCTACTTGTTGGTACGTGAACTAGGTGCGAGGAATCAGTGCCTCGCCGATCCCTTAACGGAGCCGTCGCCATGGGGCACTACAAGTCGAATCTCCGCGACATCGAGTTCAACCTCTTCGAGGTGCTCGGGCGCGACAAGCTGTACGGCACCGGCCCGTTCGCGGAGATGGACACCGATACCGCCAAGAGCATCCTCGAGGAGCTGACGCGCCTCTCGGAGAACGAACTGGCGGAGTCGTTCGCGGACGCCGACCGCAACCCCCCGGTCTTCGACCCGGAGACCAACACCGCTCCCGTACCGGCGTCCTTCAAGAAGTCGTACAAGGCCTTCATGGACTCCGAGTACTGGCGTCTGGGGCTGCCCGAGGAGATCGGCGGTACGACCGCACCCCCGTCCCTGATCTGGGCATACGCGGAGCTGATCCTCGGCGCGAACCCGGCCGTGTGGATGTACTCCTCGGGCCCCGCCTTCGCCGGCATCCTCTTCGACGAGGGCAACGACGTACAGAAGAAGATCGCGCAGATCGCGGTCGAGCGGACCTGGGGTTCGACCATGGTCCTCACCGAGCCCGACGCGGGTTCCGACGTGGGCGCCGGCCGCACCAAGGCGATCCAGCAGGAGGACGGCTCCTGGCACATCGAGGGCGTGAAGCGGTTCATCACGTCCGGTGAGCACGACATGGAGGAGAACATCCTCCACTACGTCCTCGCCCGCCCCGAGGGCCACGGCCCCGGCACCAAGGGCCTGTCCCTCTTCCTCGTCCCGAAGTACCTCTTCGACTTCGAGACCGGCGAGCTGGGCGAGCGCAACGGCGTGTACGCGACGAACGTCGAGCACAAGATGGGCCTGAAGGCCTCCAACACCTGCGAGATGACCTTCGGCGACCGTCACCCCGCAAAGGGCTGGCTGATCGGCGACAAGCACGACGGCATCCGCCAGATGTTCCGCATCATCGAGTTCGCCCGCATGATGGTCGGCACGAAGGCGATCTCCACGCTGTCGACGGGCTACCTGAACGCGCTAGAGTACGCCAAGGAGCGCGTCCAGGGCCCGGACCTCGCGAACTTCATGGACAAGGCCGCGCCCAAGGTCACCGTCACGCACCACCCGGACGTGCGCCGCTCACTGATGACGCAGAAGGCGTACGCGGAGGGCATGCGTGCCCTTGTGCTGCACACCGCGGCCGTCCAGGACGAGATCGCGCTCCAGTCGGCCGCGGGCGAGGATGTCAGCGCCCTGCACGCGCTGAACGACCTGCTCCTGCCGATCGTCAAGGGCTACGGCTCCGAGAAGGGCTACGAGCAGCTCGCGCAGTCCCTGCAGACCTTCGGCGGCTCCGGCTTCCTGCAGGAGTACCCGATCGAGCAGTACATCCGCGACGCCAAGATCGACACCCTGTACGAGGGCACGACCGCCATCCAGGGCCAGGACTTCTTCTTCCGGAAGATCGTCCGCAACCAGGGCGCGGCGCTGAACTCGCTGGCCGAGGACATCAAGAAGTTCCTGGCGCTCGGCACCGGCGGCGAGGAGCTGTCCGCCGCCCGCGAGCAGCTCGCCAAGGCGGCCGTCGAGCTGGAGGCCATCGTCGGCCTGATGCTCACCGACCTCGCGGCCACCGAGCAGGACGTCAAGAACATCTACAAGGTCGGCCTGAACACCACCCGCCTGCTGCTCGCCTCCGGCGACGTGGTCGTCGGCTACCTGCTGCTGCGCGGTGCGGCGGTCGCCGCCGAGAAGCTGGAGACCGCGTCCGCCAAGGACAAGCCCTTCTACACCGGCAAGATCGCGGCCGCGAAGTTCTTCGCCGCCAACGTCCTGCCCGGCGTCACCGGCGCCCGCGAGCTCGCCGAGGGCGTGGAGCTGGACCTGATGGAGCTGGACGAGGCGGCGTTCTAGGGCGTACGCCTTCCAGGCCACCACCGGCGGCCCGTTTCCGGATGTGATGTCCGGGGGCGGGCCGCCGTCGGTGGAGGGGGTCTCCCCTGCTCGAACGGAGTTGAGAGCTTGGGGAAGGGGGGCAAGATCAACGACGCCGACTGCTCGGGCCGGGATGGCTGATCCCTTCACATCCCCCTTACGACGGGCCGTTCCCCATCGCCGGGAGCGGGCCGCCGTGCGTCGTTAAGGTGAACCCATGAGCACACCCTCCCGCTTCGATCGCGGCCACACCGACGACCTCATGACCTTCCTGTCGGCGAGCCCGACGCCGTACCACGCGGTGGTGAACGCCGCCGAGCGGTTGGAGAAGGCCGGATTCCGTCAGGTTGCCGAGACCGACGCGTGGGAGGGGACGAGCGGCGGGAAGTACGTGCTGCGCGGCGGCGCGATCATCGCCTGGTACGTGCCGGAGGGCGCCGCGACGCACACCCCGTTCCGGATCGTGGGCGCGCACACCGACTCCCCGAACCTTCGGGTGAAGCCGCTGCCGGACAGCGGGGCGCACGGCTGGCGGCAGGTCGCAGTGGAGGTCTACGGCGGGCCGCTGCTGAACTCCTGGCTGGACCGGGACCTGGGCCTGGCGGGACGCCTGTCGCTGAGAGACGGTTCGACGCGCCTGGTGAACATCGACCGCGCCCTGCTGCGCGTGCCCCAGCTCGCCGTCCACCTGGACCGTTCCGTCTCCACCGAGGGGCTCAAGCTCGACAAGCAGCGTCATCTGCAGCCCATCTGGGGGCTCGGCGATCCTCGTGAAGGCGATCTGATCGCCTTCCTTGAGGAGGAGGAGGGGCTGGCCGCGGGCGAGGTCACCGGCTGGGACCTGATGCCCCACTCCATCGAGCGGCCCTCCTACCTCGGCCGCGACAAGGAGCTGCTGGCCGGGCCCCGGATGGACAACCTGCTGTCCGTGCACGCGGGTACGGCCGCCCTCGCCGCGGTCGCCGCGGCCGACTCCGGGCTCCCCTACATCCCCGTGCTCGCCGCCTTCGACCATGAGGAGAACGGCTCGCAGAGCGACACCGGCGCCGACGGGCCGCTGCTCGGCAGCGTGCTCGAGCGCTCGGTGTTCGCGCGCGGCGGCTCGTACGAGGACCGGGCGCGCGCCTTCGCCGGCACCGTCTGTCTGTCCTCCGACACGGGCCACGCCGTCCACCCCAACTACGCCGAGCGGCACGACCCGACGCACCACCCGCGCGCCAACGGCGGCCCCATCCTCAAGGTGAACGTCAACAACCGTTACGCCACCGACGGTTCGGGCCGCTCCCTCTTCGCCGCCGCCTGCGAGAAGGCCGGCGTGCCGTTCCAGTCGTTCGTCTCCAACAACTCCATGCCCTGCGGCACCACCATCGGCCCCATCACCGCGGCCCGGCACGGCATCAAGACCGTCGACATCGGCGTGGCCATCCTCTCCATGCACAGCGCCCGCGAACTCTGCGGCGCCGACGACCCGTTCCTGCTGGCCAACGCGCTGGTGGCGTTTTTGGAGGGATAGTCCCCCCCTTGTCCTCGTCGGCGAAGGTCTCCGGCCGCGTCGAGGTGTGCGCCGGCGGCGCGTGGCAGCCGCTCGCCCGTGTGACGGTGACCGAGATCTGGACTACGTCGACGTGAAGTGAGCGATCCGCTTCGCATGGTGCGCGGGGTCACGGGTACTCGGGCTCCTGCCCGGAACACCTGTACGGGCAGGGAGGCGAGACTCATGGGCCTGGGAGGATGCATCATCCTCATCGCTGCGGGAGCGATTCTTACGTTCGCGACCGACTGGAACATGAAGGGGGTCAACCTCGATCTGGTCGGCGTCATCTTCATGATCGTGGGGCTGATCGGCGTGGCGACCTTCAGCAGCATCGCCCGGCGGAGGCGAGTGGTCGTACCGCCCACCACCCCGGTGGTCGAAGAGGACCGACCGCAGCACCGGGGCGGCTACAGCGACGGATACGGCGTCTAGTCAGCCGTCGCCGTCCATCCCCGCGAGGACGAGCGGCAGCCGGTCCGCCCCCGACTCGGTGAGGCGGACCGGCACACCCCAGTCCTGCTGGTGGACATGGCAGGCCGGGTAGTCGTTGTCAGGGGCGTCGTCGCAGGACGCCGCCATCGCGGAGACATGCAGAACACCCTCCGTGACGGCCGGGTTCAGCTCGAGGGCGCGGGTGAGATCGGTGCCCGCGCCCTCGCCGCTGAGCAGCAGCTCGGGAGGAGTCGAGGAGACGAGCAGTCGGGTCGAGGGGCCGTACCGGGTGTCCAGCTTCTGGCCTGCCGGGGCCTGGAAGATGACGTCCAACCGGAGGTGACCTGGGGCCACTTCGGTGGCCGCGCGCCGGGTGCGGTGGGCGACCGACTCGACCCGTACGGCCTCCTCGGGGAGCCGCAGCCGGGTCAGCCGGTGACGGGCCGACTCGACGACCACGATGTCGTCCCCGACGAGCACCGCGTCGCTCGGCTCCCGCAAGTCCGTGGCCAATGTGGTCACTTCGCCGGTGGCCGGGTCGTAGCGGCGCAGGGCGTGGTTGTACGTGTCGCTGACCGCGACCGAGCCGTCGGGAAGGGCGGTGACGCCCAACGGGTGCTGCAGCAGCGCCTGTTCGGCCGGGCCGTCGCGGTGCCCGAAGTCGAAGAGCCCGGTGCCGACGGCGGTGTGCACGACTGAGTCGAGGTCGACCCAGCGCAGCGCGGAGGTCTCGGAGTCGGCCAGCCAGAGCCGGTCGGCGGTGGCGGCGAGACCTGACGGCTGCGCGAACCAGGCCTCGGCGCCGGGTCCGTCCACCAGTCCCTCGTTCGTCGTGCCGGCCGCGACTGCGACGCTCGCGTCGGCCGGGTCGTACGCCCACAACTGGTGAACCCCGGCCATGGCGATCCACACCCGGCCGCCGAAGACGGCCACGTCCCACGGCGAGGACAGGTCCACCTCGCGCGCGGGGCCGGACGTCGGCGAACCCTGCCACCACTGGCGGCCTGTTCCCGCGAGGGTCGTGACCTCGCCGGTCGCGAGATCCAGCCTCCGCAGGGCGTGGTTGACGGTGTCCGCGACGACGACCGAGCCGTCGTCGAGCAGGGCGAGCCCCTGCGGCTCGCTGAACCCGGCCGCGTCGGCCGAGCCGTCCACGAACCCCCGTACGCCGGATCCGATTCGCCTTATGACGGACTCGCCGTCGGCCGCCAGCTCCACCAGCTGGTGCCGGGTGGTGTCACTGACCAGGAAGTTCCCGTCCGGCAGGGCGAGCGCCTTGCCGGGGAAGCGCAGCACGGTCGGCTCGGGTTCGGGCGCCACGTACGGCCCGTCGCCGCGCCGCAGCGTTCCCTTCGCCGTGTGCTCGGCCTCCAGCTCCTCCACCAGTCGGGCGATCGCGTGCGCGTGCCCCTCACCGGCGTGCTGCGCGACCACGTATCCCTCGGGATCGATCACGACGAGCGTCGGCCAGGCCCGTACGGCGTACTGCTTCCAGGTCGCGAGTTCCGGGTCGTCCAGCACCGGATGCTCCACCCCGTACCGCTCCACGGCGTCGACGACCGCCTGGTGCTCGGCCTCGTGCACGAACTTCGGCGAGTGCACCCCGATGATCACCACCGTGTCCCGGTGCTTCTCCTCCAGCTCCCGCAACTCGTCCAGGACGTGCAGACAGTTCACACAACAAAATGTCCAAAAATCAACGATTACGATGCGGCCTCGTAGATCAGCGAGACCGAGCTGTCCACCGCCTGTGTTGATCCAGCCGCCCTTACCCGTGAGTTCAGGGGCCCGGACACGTGCTCGCTTTGCCATGGATGAAGCGAACCACAAACCCCTGCGCGCTATTCCGCCCGCCCTTCCCCAGCCCAGATGATCCATAGTCGTCTCTCGGGATCGAACCGCCGCCGCCGTCGCCCCTCGGCCCGCGCGACCGAGACACACTCGAGTTGCTCACTCTGTGAACGGACAGCGGAGTCGAGGACAAATGAACTCAGCTCAACGCGTGCCCCGTTGTGGCGTCCACATGGTCCGGGACCTTGTCGTGCCGGTCGCCGACGGTGAGCGTGCCCGTGGGCTCGAACATCAGGATCGCGGCGCCGTCCGCGGCGGACGGCTTGTGTTGCGTGCCGCGCGGGACGGTGAAGACCGAGCCCTTGGGGAGGGTCACCGTGCGTTCGCCGTCCGCCTCGCGGAGCGCGATGGTCAGCTCGCCCTCGAGCACCAGGAAGAACTCGTCCGTGTGGTCGTGCACGTGCCAGACGTGCTCACCCTCGACCTTCGCGACGCGTACGTCGTAGTCGTTGACGGAGGTGACGATGCGGGGACTCCACAGGTCGGTGAAGGACGCGAGGGCGGTGGAGAGGGAGACCGGTTCGCCGCGCTGTGCGGGCCGGCTGGGCGTGTCCTGGCTGGGTTCGCTGGTCATAGGGAGATCCTCGGCGGTGGCCGGGGCGTGCCGCGAGTGCTAGAAATCGCATATGCCGCAAGGATCCTCTCAGCCCTCTTCCGTCGGTGCGCGTCGGCCGGAGAGTTCCGCAGGACGTGCGCACCGCGTCGTCCTCGTCGTCGACGAGAACTCGAACCCCTTCGAGATGAGCTGCGCGATCGAGGTCTTCGGGTTGCGCAGACCCGAACTCGGCCGTGAGCTCTACGACTTCCGGCTGTGCGCGGCCGACCCGCGGACCCGGATGCGGGACGGCTTCTTCACTCTCACCGATGTCGCCGGGCTCGACGCGGTCGAGGAGGCGGACACGCTGATCGTGCCGAACCGTCCCGACACCGAGGCCCCCCGCTCCCCGCTCGTCCTGGACGCCGTACGCCGGGCGCACGCGCGGGGCGCCCGGCTCATCGGCTTCTGCTCCGGCGCGTTCACGATCGCGGAGGCCGGGCTGCTGGACGGGCGGCGGGCGGCCTGCCACTGGATGTGGGCGGAGTCCTTCCGCACGCGTTTTCCGCGAGTGCGGCTCGAGCCGGACGTGCTCTTCGTGGACGACGGGGACATCCTCACCGCGTCGGGCAGCGCGTCCGCGCTGGACCTGGGGCTGCACGTCGTCCGGCGCGATCACGGCGCCGAGATCGCCAACGCGGTGTCCCGGCGGCTCGTGTTCGCCGCCCACAGGGACGGCGGCCAGCGCCAGTTCGTCGAGCGGCCCGTGCCCGACGTACCGGACGAGTCCCTCGCGCCGCTGCTGGCCTGGGCGCAGGAGCGGCTCGGCGAACCGCTGACGGTGGTGGAGCTCGCGGCCCGCGCGGCGGTCAGCCCGGCCACCCTGCACCGGCGCTTCCGCGCACAGCTCGGCACGACGCCGCTGGCGTGGCTGACCGGTGAGCGGGTCGCGCTGGCCTGCCGGCTCATCGAGCGCGGGGAGGAACGGCTCGACGTGGTGGCGGACCGCAGCGGTCTCGGCACCGCCGCGAACCTGCGGGCGCGGCTGCGCCGGGCGACCGGACTCAGTCCGTCGGCCTACCGGCGGCGTTTCGGACCGCCCGCCGGGGAAGCGGTGATGGCATGAGATACCTCGTACGCGACCGGCTGCTGGGCTTCGGCGACGACTACTGGATCGAGGACGACCACGGCAACGAGGTCTTCTTCGTCGACGGCAAGGCCATGCGGCTGCGGGACACCTTCGAGCTCAAGGACACACAGGGGCGAGTGCTGATCGACATCCACCAGAAGATGCTCGCCCTGCGCGACACGATGATCATCGAGCGGGACGGCAGCCCCCTGGCGACCATCAAGCGCAAGCGCCTGTCGCTGCTCCGCAACCACTACCGCGTCTGTCTCGTCGACGGCACCGAACTCGACGTCAGCGGCAAGATCCTCGACCGCGAGTTCGCCATCGACTACGACAACGAGCTCCTCGCCCAGATCTCCCGCCGATGGCTTCACCTCCGCGAGACATACGGCGTGGACGTCGTACGCGACGACGCGGATCCCGCGCTGCTGATCGCGGTGGCGGTATGCGTGATCCATTTGTCCGAGAAGGAGCGAGGGGAGGACTGACCTACGTAGGTCAGCGACGCGGGACCTCGAGGCCCAGCACGCGGTCCTTCAGCGCCGGGAACTGCTCACGCGTGGTGGCGACCTTCGCCGGGTCGAACTCCACCGTGAGGATCTCCTCCCCGGAGCCGGCCTCGGCAAGGACCTCCCCCCACGGATCGACCACGATCGAGTGACCGGCCTGGGGAACTCCCGCATGCGTACCGGCCGTTCCACACGCGAGCACGAACGCCTGGTTCTCCACAGCCCGCGCTCGCGCGAGCAGCGTCCAGTGCGAGCGCCGTCGCTCGGGCCACCCGGCCGGGATGACGAGCGTCTCGGCGCCCGCGTCGACAAGCCCCCGGAACAGCTCGGGGAAACGGAGGTCGTAGCACGTGGCGAGACCCACCACCGTTTCCGGCAGCCGCGCCGTCACCAGCTCCGACCCGGCCCCCATCAGCACGGCCTCACCCTTGTCGAAGCCGAAGCGGTGGATCTTTCGGTAGGCGGCTGCGAGTGCACCGGCGGGCGAGAAGACGAGGGAGGTGTTGTAGAGCGGCCCCTCATCAGCGGCGGAGCCGCTGTCAGATGCCGTGCGCTCGGGGATCGAGCCCGCGTGCAGCCACACGCCCGCGTCACTCGCCGCCTTGGCCATCACCTCGTACGTGGGCCCCTCCAGCGGCTCGGCCTGCGCCCCGAACCTCTCGTATGCGAACGCGCCGGTCGTCCACAGCTCGGGCAGCACCACGAGATCGACTCCGGCTTGTTCTCGTACCAGAGCCGCCACCCGCTGCCTGCGCGAATCGACCGATTCACGCTCGTTTACGTCGATCTGGAGGAGAGAGGCGCGCACAGTACCACCGTCCTGGCATTCGAGCCGTCCATACGGGCCTACGATCGTCACACGAAAGCACTGCCGGGGTGCCTCACAGCAGCGTAACTTAGCGTCCCAAGACACCCGCTGACTGTGCACTGCCCGCGTCCAACCGCCCGAGGGGTCCCGTTCCGTGAGTCTGCATCCCAGCCTTCAGTCCTACGCCGACGCCTGGACCCACTCGATCGAAGCGATATCCGAGCTGGTGCAGCCGCTTGTGGAAGGCGAGTGGAACCGGCGGACCCCCTGCCCCGGCTGGTCCGTCCGCGACCTCGTCTCCCACGTCATCGGTCTCGACTGCGAGATGCTCGGCGATCCCCGGCCCATCCACACGCTCCCCCGTGACCTGTACCACGTGACCAACGAGCACCAGCGGTACATGGAGATGCAGGTCGACGTACGACGTCACCACACCGCACCGGAGATGACCTCCGAGCTGGAGTACACGATCATCCGCCGCAACCGTCAGCTGCGGAACGAGTCCCGGCAGCCCGGCACCAAGATGCGCGGCCCGCTCAGCACCGAGATCACCCTCGAACAGGCCATGCGCAACCACGCATTCGACGTCTGGGCGCACGAGCAGGACCTGCGCGCCGCGCTCGGCCGGCCGGGCAACCTCGACTCCCCGGGCGCGCTCGTCGCCCGCGACGAACTCCTCGCCGCGCTGCCGAAGGTGGTCGCCAAGGACGCGGGCGCTCCCGCGAACTCCGCGGTCGTCTTCGACGTCCACGGGCCCGTCGAGTTCCTCCGCACGGTCCGCGTCGACGCCGAGGGGCGCGGCTCGATAGACGGCGCGCCCTCCCTCGGCCCCGCCGCCACCCTCGCCCTCGACTGGGAGACCTTCGTCCGCCTCACCTGCGGCCGCGTGCACGCTGACGCCGTGTCCGACCGCATCAAGGCGGAGGGCGACCCCGACCTGACGGCAGCGATCCTGAGGAACCTAGCGGTGACGTCGTAGCGGAGATTTCAGCCCGTCGTGGGGGTCCCCCCGCTCGAGCGAAGCCGAGAGTGGGGGAGTTTGAGGACGAGCACGAAGCGCGATGGAGGGTCTGGGGGCGGAGCCCCCAGGTACGGGAAAGGGTAGGGGCGGAGGGGGCGAAAACCCCCTAGGCCGGCACGTGCACCGTCTCCACCCGGCTGGCCACCAACCGCTCCCGCTCCCTCCGGTCGGCCTGCTTCCGCAGCCGGAAGATCTGACTGAGGCCAACCGCCTGGAGAACGAACACCGCGGCGAACGCGATCCGGTAGTTGTCCCCGGTCGCGTCGAGCAGCACCCCGATCGCCAGCAGCGTCGTCATGGAGGCGACGAAGCCGCCCATGTTGGTGATGCCCGACGCGGTCCCCTGCCGCTCGGGCGGATTCGCGGGCCTGGCGAAGTCGAAGCCGAGCATGGAAGCCGGTCCACAGGCCCCCAGCACCGTGCACAGCACGACGAGCAACCACATGGGCGCGTGCGCGGAGGGGTAGGCCAAGGTGGCCGCCCACACAGCCGCGGTCGCGGACACCGTGCCCAGCGCCAGCGGCAGCCGCGCCGCGTGATGCCGGGCGACGATCTGCCCGTACACCAGCCCGACCACCATGTTGGAGAGCACGACGAGCGTCAGCAGCTCACCGGCCGTCGCCCGCGACAGCCCCTGTGCCTCGACCAGGAACGGCAGGCCCCACAGCAGCAGGAACACCATCGCCGGGAACTGCGTGGTGAAGTGCACCCACATCCCGAGCCGCGTCCCGGGCTCCCGCCAGGACGCGACGATCTGACGGCGGACGTACGCGGCCCCTTGGTGCGGGAACGGTTCCGGCTCGTGCCCCTCGGGGTGGTCCTTCAGGAACAGCAGCAGGAGTACGAGGACGACCACACCGGCCGCCGCGCTGCCGGCGAACGCCGCCGTCCAGCCCACCCCGTGCAGCAGCCGCGCGATGACGAGGGTCGAGACCAGGTTGCCCGCCATTCCGGCCAGGCCGGCGAGCTGCGCGACGAGCGGCCCGCGCCGCGCCGGGAACCACCGCGTACCCAGCCGCAGCACGCTGATGAACGTCATCGCGTCACCGCAGCCCAGCAGCGCGCGCGAGGCGAGCGCCGTGCCGTACGACGGGGAGAACGCGAAGCCCAGCTGCCCCGCCGTGAACAGCAGGACGCCGATGGTCAGCACCTTCTTGGTGCCGAGCCGGTCGACCAGCAGGCCGACCGGTATCTGCATGCCCGCGTACACGAGGAGCTGGAGGATCGAGAAGGTGGACAGGGCGGACGCGCCCACGTGGAAGCGGTCGGCGGCGTCGATCCCGGCCACCCCCAGTGACGTACGGAAGATGACGGCGACGAAGTAGACGGAGACGCCTATGCCCCAGACGGCGAGGGCGCGCCGGCCGCCGGGCGGGTCCCCGGGAAGCGTGGCCGAGGAGTTCATCGGACCTCGCCCCGCGCCAGGTTGGAGAACCAGCTGACGTGCCCGTGGATGAGGCCGACGACCGCCTCGGCGTCACCGGAGCGCAGCGCCTGGAGGATCTGCTCGTGCTCGGTGAGCGTCTTGGTGATCCGGTCGGGGTGGGCGTGCATCACGGCGACGCCCATCCTCAACTGCCGGTCGCGGAGCTGGTCGTAGAGCCGGGAGAGGATCTCGTTGCCGCCGCTGCGGACGATCTCGGCGTGGAAGCAGCGGTCGGTGACGGCGGCGGCGGCCAGATCACCGGCGGCGGCCTGCTCCTTCTGCTGGGCGAGCAGCTCCTCCAGCCGGGCGATCAGCTGCGGCGACGCCGGTACGGCCTTCCGCGCCGCGTGCTCCTCGACGAGCTGCCGGGTCTCCACCACGTCCGCGATCTCCTGCGCCGAGACGGGCAGGACGAGGGCGCCCTTCTTCGGGTAGAGCTTGATCAGCCCCTCGACCTCGAGCCGGAGCAGCGCCTCGCGCACCGGCGTGCGGGAGACGCCGACCGCGTCGGCGAGCTCGCCCTCGGTGAGCAGCGTCCCGCCCTCGTACCGGCGTTCCAGGACGCCTTGCTTGACGTGCGCGTAGACGCGTTCGGCGGCGGGCGGTTGCTTCAACGGCTGCCGCACGGGCTGGCTGGTGGGCGCGGGTGGTGCAGAGGGCATGCGCACATCATAGATACAACACGTACGCATGGTGGCGCCTGTTCCAGAATGCGGACCACGGGCGCCGCGTCGGGACCACGGGCGCCGCGCCAGGATCACGGGCGCCGTTCGGGACCACGGGCGGCCGTTCAGGACTCCGCGAGCCACTCCATGTAACCCACGTCACATAACCCCCACCCTTTCGGCGTACATCCCTTTGCGCGTCTCGCGAGTCCGTACGTGAGACGGCACTCCCATGTGCCGTTCTCCCAGGGGCATTTCGCGCATTCGGAGCGTTCATTTTGATTACCGGCATTAAGGGCACGCGTTTCCGCAGGGCCGCCGCTGTGACCGTCACGACCGGCGCCGTGCTGGCGGCCGGAGCCTTCGGCGCGGCACCCGCGGGCGCCGTGACCACGCCCACGATCGCCGCCAAGGGCGGCTATGTGATGAACAACGGCACGGCCACGACCCTCTACACCAAGGCCGCAGACACCCGGCGTTCCACCGGGTCCACCACCAAGATCATGACGGCCAAGGTGGTTCTGGCTCAGTCGAACCTCAACCTGGACGCCAAGGTCACGATCCAGAAGGCCTACAGCGACTACGTAGTCGCCAACAACGCCTCCCAGGCCCACCTGATCGTCGGCGACAAGGTCACCGTCCGCCAGCTCCTGTACGGGCTGATGCTGCCGTCCGGCTGCGACGCCGCATACGCGCTCGCCGACAAGTACGGCTCGGGCACGACCCGCGCCGCCCGCGTGAAGTCGTTCATCGGCAAGATGAACGCCGCCGCGACGAGCCTGCACCTGACGAACACGCACTTCGACTCGTTCGACGGCATCGGCAACGGCTCCAACTACTCGACGCCGCGCGACCTGACGAAGATCGCGAGCAGCGCGATGAAGAACACCACGTTCCAGACGGTCGTGAAGACGAAGTCGTACACGGCGAAGACCATCACGAGCACCGGCAGCACCCGCACCATGGCGGCCTGGACCAACACCAACGGTCTGCTCAGCAGTTACAGCGGCGCCATCGGCGTGAAGACCGGCTCCGGCCCGGAGGCCGGATACTGCCTCGTCTTCGCCGCCACCCGCAACGGCAAAACGGTCATCGGTACGGTCCTGTCCTCGACGTCGATCCCCGCGCGCGAGTCGGACGCGACGAAGCTGATGAACTACGCCTTCGCCAAGTAGTCCGAGGCGTACGGGACCCGGTCCCGGCATACGACGAAGGGGGCCCGCCGCTCATCCGGCGGCGGGCCCCCTTCGTCGTACGTGCACCGTTCTTCGGTGACAGTTCGGTCGTCACCGCGTCCACGATGGCTGACTGTGAACCTCACACGGGGCCGCCTCTCGGAGACGGCCCCGTGTCCGTGGTTCACCCCCAGGTGATCAGCCGCTTGGGCTGTTCCAGGATCGCCGCCACGTCGGCGAGCACCTTGGAGCCCAGCTCTCCGTCGACCAGGCGGTGGTCGAAGGAGAGGGCCAGCGTGGTGACCTGGCGGGGCTTGACCTTGCCCTTGTGGACCCAGGGCTGGAGCTTGATGGCTCCGACGGCGAGGATCGCGGCCTCGCCGGGGTTGAGGATCGGCGTGCCGGTGTCGATGCCGAAGACGCCGACGTTGGTGATGGTGACCGTGCCGCCCTGCATCGCCGCCGGGGAGGTCTTGCCCTCGCGAGCCGTGGCCACCAACTCGCCGAGGGACTCGGCGAGTTGGGGCAGGGTCTTGGCGTGGGCGTCCTTGATGTTCGGGACGATCAGACCGCGGGGTGTGGCGGCGGCGATGCCCAGGTTCACGTAGTGCTTGAGCACGATCTCCTGGTTGGCCTCGTCCCACGACGCGTTGACGTCCGGGTTGCGCTTGACCGCGACCAGGAGGGCCTTGGCGATGAGGAGCAGCGGGTTGACCCGCAGGCCCTGCAGCCCGTAGCTGTCGGGGGCCTGCTTCAGTTCCTCGACGAGCTTCATCGTGCGCGTCACGTCGACCGTCACGAACTCGGTGACATGCGGCGCGGTGAACGCCGAGCCGATCATCGCCGCGGCCGTCGCCTTGCGGACGCCCTTGACCGGGATACGGGTCTCCCGCGCCGCGTCGTGGGTGGCGACCGGCGCAGGCGCCTGGACCTGAGCGGGAGCGGGGGTGAACGGGGGCGCGGCCACTGTGGGCTGCTGCGGGGCGGGAGCCACCGCCGCGTGCACGTCCTCACGCGTGATGATGCCGTCCGGGCCCGACGGGGTGATCGTCGCGAGGTCCACCCCGAGGTCCTTGGCGAGCTTGCGGACCGGGGGCTTGGCGAGCGGGCGCTGCTGGGTGGTGTGCCCAGGCCCGTGTCCGTTGAGCTCGCCCTGGATCGCGGTGGCCGCGTAGAGCGTCTCGGGCTGCTGGGCCGGGATCTCGGCGCTCTTGCGGGGGCGGCGCTTGGTGGAGGACTCGGCGACGCCGTACCCGACGAGGACCGGCGTGCGGCCCTCGGGCTTGGGCTCCTCGGCGGCGGGAGCCTCGGCAACGGAGGCTTGCTGGACGGGCTCCTGGACCGGGGCTTCCTCGGCGGCCGCGCCTCCGGCCACGTCCACCGCGATGATCACCTGGCCGACGTCCACCGTCGTCCCCTCGGGGAAGTGGAGGTGGCGCACCACACCGTCATAGGGGATGGGCAGTTCCACCGCCGCCTTGGCGGTCTCGACCTCACAGACGACCTGGCCGTCGGTGACCGTGTCACCGGGCTGGACGTACCACTTGAGGATCTCCGCCTCGGTGAGTCCCTCGCCCACGTCGGGCATCTTGAACTCGCGGAGCCCCGACGCGTTCTCAGTCATCGTCGTCACGACCCTCTCCTCAGTACGCCAGGGCGCGGTCGACGGCGTCGAGCACCCGGTCCAGGCCCGGGAGGTACTCGTCCTCCAGGCGGGCCGGCGGGTAGGGGGCGTGGTAGCCGCCGACTCGCAGGACGGGTGCCTCCAGGTGGTAGAAGCACCGCTCGGTGATCCGGGCGGCGATCTCCGCGCCCGTGCCGAGGAACACCGGTGCCTCGTGCACCACGACCAGGCGGCGGGTCTTCTCCACCGAGGCCTGGACGGAGTCGAAGTCGATGGGCGACATCGAGCGCAGGTCCAGGACCTCGATCGACTTGCCCTCCTCCTGGGCGGCCGCGGCGGCCTCCAGACATACCTTCACCATCGGACCGTAGGCGGCGAGCGTGAGGTCGCTGCCCTCACGCGCCACGCGCGCCTTGTGCAAGGGCCCCGGAATCGCGTCCTTGTTGACCTCGGACTTGTCCCAGTAACGCCGCTTCGGTTCGAAGAAGATCACCGGGTCGTCCGACTGGATGGCCTGCTGCATCATCCAGTACGCGTCGGAGGAGTTCGAGGGGGAGACGACCTTCAGGCCCGCCACGTGCGCGAAGAGCGCCTCGGGGGACTCGGAGTGGTGCTCGACGGCGCCGATGCCGCCGCCGTACGGGATGCGGATGACGACCGGCATCTTGATCTTGCCGAGGGCCCGGGCGTGCATCTTCGCGAGCTGGGTGACGATCTGGTCGTAGGCGGGGAAGACGAATCCGTCGAACTGAATCTCCACCACCGGGCGGTAGCCGCGCAGCGCGAGGCCGATCGCGGTGCCGACGATGCCCGACTCGGCGAGAGGGGTGTCGATGACCCGGTTCTCACCGAAATCCTTCTGCAGGCCGTCGGTGACCCGGAAGACACCGCCGAGCTTGCCGACGTCCTCACCCATGATGAGGACCTTGGGGTCGGTGTCCAGGGCCGTGCGCAGCGACTCGTTGATCGCCTTGGCCAGCGCCATCTTCTCTGCCGCCATCGCTACTTGCCCTCCCCTTCAACCGCTGAGTCCGCGAACGACGCCTGGTAGGCGGCGAACTGGGCCCGCTCCTCGTCGACGAGCGCGTGCCCGTCCGCGTACACGTTCTCGAAGATGGCGAAGTGGTCCGGGTCCGGCATGGCCCGGACGACTTCGCGTACTCGTTTGCCCAACGCTTCGCTCTCGGCTTCGAGTTCCGCGAAAAATCCCTCGTCCGCGTGGTTTGAGGCTTCGAGATACGTGCGCAGGCGCAGGATCGGGTCCTTCGCCTCCCACGACTCGGTCTCCTCGTCGGCCCGGTACTTGGTCGGGTCGTCGGAGGTGGTGTGCGCGCCCATGCGGTAGGTGTACGCCTCGACGAGGGTCGGGCCCTCGCCCCGGCGGGCCCGCTCCAGCGCCCACTTGGTGACGGCCAGGCAGGCCAGCACGTCATTGCCGTCGACGCGGACGCCGGGGAAGCCGTAGCCCTGCGCGCGCTGGTAGAGCGGGACGCGGGTCTGCTTCTCGGTCGGCTCGGAGATCGCCCACTGGTTGTTCTGGCAGAAGAACACGACGGGCGCGTTGTAGACCGCGGAGAAGGTGAACGATTCGGCGACGTCGCCCTGGCTGGAGGCGCCGTCCCCGAAGTACGCGATCACGGCCGAGTCGGCGCCGTCCTTGGCGACGCCCATGGCGTAGCCGGTGGCGTGCAGCGTCTGCGAGCCGATGACGATCGTGTAGAGGTGGAAGTTGTTGCTGTTCGGGTCCCAGCCGCCGTTGTTCACACCCCGGAACATGCCGAGCAGGTTCGTCGGGTCCACCCCGCGGCACCAGGCGACGCCGTGCTCACGGTAGGTCGGGAAGACGTAGTCGTCCTCGCGGGTGGCGCGCCCGGAACCGATCTGGGCGGCCTCCTGGCCGAGCAGCGAGGCCCACAGGCCCAGCTCGCCCTGGCGCTGCAGGGAGGTGGCCTCGGCGTCGAAGCGGCGGGTCAGCACCATGTCCCGGTACAGGCCGCGCAGCTCGTCGGGGGTGATGTCGGCCACGTACGGGTCGTACTCGGCGTCCTTGACCCGCTTGCCTTCCGGGGTCAACAGCTGAACAAGTTCGGGCCCGGCGCCCGGGGACTCCTTGGCGGCCGCGCCGGCGCGCTTGCTCGCGACGCTCTTCGCGCCGGTCGTCCCGGCGCTGCGTCGCGGCTTGCGCGCGGCAGTGCTCTCCACGGTCACGTGTGCTCCTCCGTCGGTCCGGCCCCCGGGATTGCCGGGTAACCAGTGCGGCTCGCCTCTTCCCGGTACCCGTGCACGGGGTGGGTGCCACTCGACCGGGAACAAGCATGACAGGTGCCCCGGCGAGCGCCCTGCAGCAGTCACGTTACCCAGTGCTTCACAATTCTGCGAAACCCCTCCTGACCTGGGATTTTGATAGGAAATCCAAGTACTTCCAAACTTGGGTTTCCTACTAAATCGACTCGGTCGGGAACAGCCGCTGGTCACAGCACTGGTCACAGCCTCGCAGGGGGCCGGAACACCGGCACGTTATCCCGCTCACCCCACGCACGGGAAGACTTCACTTGGAGCAGTGCCCATGATCGTGTGTCACTGACACCGTGCGTGAAAACGGGACAATCACCGTGTTTCTCCTCGACGATCATGAGGTGGTCCGCCGCGGAGTCCATGAGCTGCTCTCGGTCGAGGACGACAACGAGGTGGTCGGCGAGGCGGGTACTCGACCTGATCGGCGAAGGGCTCACCAATCGCGCGGTCGGGGAGCGGCTGTATCTCGCCGAGAAAACGATCAAGAATTACGTGTCGAGTCTGCTGTCCAGGCTGGGAATGGAACGGCGCTCTCAGGCGGCGGCATATGTGGCGCGGTTGCAGGCCGAGAATGAGCGGCACTGAGTTATTCCGGACTTATGGCCTCCCTTCGGGAGGCGGTTGGCTCTTTTCGAGTCCCTCCGGGTGCCGGAGATTTGGTGGCATGCCCACCGTCGAACGGCTCGCCGTGGACCTGATCGGCGGCACCGATTACGGCCGGGTGGCCACCGGCATGCGTGCGCTGCCCTTCCTCGCGTTCGCCCGGCACATCGTGGTCGACGGCCGTGTGCTGCTGCGCATGCCCCGCGGCTGCGGATACCACCACGCCTGTGCCGGCAGCGTCGTGTACGGCACCGACAACCTGAGTTCCGCGCGGACGGGCGAGAGTCTGTGGTCCGTGCAGATCGTGGGCCAGTGCGAGCCGGCCGAGCCGACCGCCGCCGAACTGGAGCTCTTCGGTCCCGCCCCGCGCCTCGTGGACGGCGAGCCCTTCGAACCGGTCTATCTGGGTATCGAGCCACAGTTGGCCACCGTGCACTCGACGGACGGTGGCCTGGAACGGCGGTTCCAGCACTTCCTGTGACTGTGCTCTGACCGAAGACGACTGTCTGTGACAAGCACGAGGTCAGAGGCCCGGCTCGTGCCCTAGCATCTGGCGCGTGCCGCGCTCATCTGTACCACCCCCTGTGCCTCACGCGCCCCCTCTGGGCGCCCTCCTCCGCCAGTACGCCGCCGGGTCCGCGCTGACCTGCGAACCCGTCGACCAGGGGCTGCTCAACCGCGGCTACCGGCTGAGCACCACCCGCGGCCGGTACTTCCTCAAGCACCATTTCGACCCGGAGACCGCCGACCCTGTCGCCATCGCCCGCCAGCACCGGGCCACCCAGCGCCTCGCGGACCTCGGCGTCCCGGTCGCCCCGCCCCTGCCCGGCACCGACGGACGCACGGTCGCCGTCATCGCGGGCCACGCGTACGCACTGCACCCGTGGATCGACGGACGGCACCGGCACGGCGGCCAGCTCAGCACCGCGCAGTGCGCGCGACTGGGGGCGCTCCTGGGCGTCGTACACGCCAGTCTGGAACGGGTGATGCCGACGCAGAGGCGCGCTCCACGGGCGCGCGCCTCCGAAGCGCGGTCACCGGACGAGAGGAGCGCTGGGGGCGCACGCCCCCAGAGCGCGGACCCCTCCGCCACCTTCGCGCTCATCGACCACCTGCTCGCCCAGGTGCGCCGACATCGCCCCTGTGACGCCTTCGACGAACTGGCCCGGCACCGGCTCCTGGAGCGGCGCGCCCTCCTGGAGCGGCACGCCGACCGGCGTCCCCCGCAGGGCGGTTCGGTGGGCTGGGTGCACGGCGACTTCCATCCGTTCAACCTGCTGTACCGCGACGGCGAACCGGCCGCGATCGTCGACTGGGACCGCCTCGGCGTCCAGCCCCGCGCCGAGGAGGCGGTACGCGCCGCGGTGATCTTCTTCGTACGTCCCATCGGCACGCTCGACCTGACGAAGGTACGGTCCTACGCGCGCGCGTACCGGCGTACCGCGGGCGCCACTCCCGCCGAACTCACCGCCGCCGTGCACCGGGTGTGGTGGGAGCGCCTCAACGACTTCTGGATACTGCGCTGGCACTACGAGCGCGGGGACACCCGCGCCGATCCACAGTTCCCGGCGGCCTCGGCTCTGGCGGTGTGGTGGACGCGGGAGTACGAGTCGGTGCGCGAGGCGTTCGTGGGCTGATCGGCACTCCGGGGGCGGTCACCAACGGCACGCGCGCGTGGAGCCCGTTTTCGGGCCGCACGCGCGCGTGGTGGGTGGTTCGGTCGGCAAGCCGGCGGGTCAAAGACCCCCGTCCCCGCCCGCGATGGTGCCACCGGTGCCGGTGCCGCCGTCCGTCGGAACCGGCGTCGTCGGGCCCCCCGTAGGCGTCGTCGGACCGTCCGTCGGTGCCTCGGTGGTCGGCGTCGACTTGGTCGGCTCGTCGCTCGGCGCGTCCGTGGGCTGCGTGGTGTCGCTCGCGGACGGCGTGTACGACGGCGCGGAACCGGTGCCGCCGCTGTTGCTCGTCGAGTCGTCCGTCGACTGGTCCGTGGGCTGGTCCGTCGCCTCGTCGCTGGGCGTCTCGCTGGACTGGTTGTCCGTGCTGGAGTGCGTGGTGGTCGGCGACTGGGTGGTACCGGTTTTGCCCCCCGTGCCGCCACTGGTGTTGTGCAGGGCGAGCGCGACACCCGCCGCGATGGCGATCACCGCGAGGACCGCGAGGATCCACAGCTTGCCGCGGCCGCCGCCCTTGTTGCCGTGCCCCTCGAAACCGCCGTCGTCCCGGCCGCCGTACCCGTTGGGCAGGATCTGCTGCGGGATCTGCGTGGTCCCGGAGTCGCCGGGATGCGGCAGCGCGGTCGTGCCCGCGAAGCCCGCGGCCGGGGTGTGCAGACCCTCGTGCACGTCCACCGGGCCGGTGTTCCAGGTACCGGTGTGCCCGCCCTGGTCGTACAGCATCTGCAGCCCGTACTGGACGAGCCCGCGCATCTCCTCGGCGGTCTGGAACCGGTCGTCCGGTTCCTTGGCGAGCGAGCGCATGACAAGGCCGTCGAGCTCCGGCGGCACCGCGTCGGAGACCTGGGACGGCGGCACCGGGGTGTCCTGGACGTGCTGGTAGACCACCGAAAGCGGTGTCTCACCGGTGAACGGGGGCCGCAGCGCGAGGAGTTCGTACAGGAGACAGCCGGTCGCGTACAGGTCGGAGCGGTGGTCGACGGCCTTGCCGAGCGCCTGCTCCGGGGAGAGGTACTGCGGGGTGCCCATGACCATGCCGGTCTGCGTCATCGTCGACTGCGCGCCGTGCAGGGCGCGCGCGATGCCGAAGTCCATCACCTTCACGGCGCCGGTGTGCGTGATGATCACGTTCGCCGGCTTGATGTCGCGGTGCACGATGCCGTGCTGGTGCGAGTAGGCGAGCGCCTCCAGGACACCGGAGACGATGATCAGCGCCTGCTCGGGCCCGGGGGCCTCGGCGTTGAGCAGCAGATCGCGGATCGTGCGGCCCTCGACGATCTCCATCACGATGTAGGGGACGACGCCGTGGCCGACCACGTCCTCGCCGGAGTCGTACACGGCGACGACCGCGTGGTGGTTGAGCCCCGCGACCGACTGGGCCTCGCGTGTGAAACGGGCCTTGGAGACCGGGTCCTCGGCCAGATCGGAACGGAGCAGCTTGACCGCGACGGTGCGTCCGAGGCGTACGTCCTCGGCCGCGAACACCTCGGCCATGCCGCCCCGGCCGAGTCTGCGGGTCAGCCGATATCGGCCGTCGCCGACCAGCCCGCCGTTACCCCACATCTCCGGCGCATCTGACATACCGCCGCCAGTCGCCTCGGGGTCGGACGGGCCCTGAGCGCGCTGCTGCTGTGCCATCAGTCCTCGCCGTCGTTTCTGCCCGCGGTCTGCGCGGTGGTTGTTACGGTCTCCGTCGGGCCACGCTACAGGCTCCGCGCAAGGCGCCGGTCCGAGATGAGCGTGAGATGGACCGGCCATCAAACCCCTCGCAGGTCCCCGCGTGCAAATTCTGTGTACCGGCCGTACGGCACCTGTAACGCTTCCGCGACGCTTCTTTCGCAGACGGTCACGGAACGGGCACCGAGCTTGACGTGTCAGTGCCCTCGGGCAGACTTGGCCGGGAATAAGCCAATCGATCATCGAGGCCGCGGGGGACGCAGAACATGAGCCAGGACGGCGCACAGGGCCGGTACGCGGGGCGTGCGGTCGCCGGCGGCCGCTACCAGCTGCGCGATCTGCTCGGCGAGGGCGGCATGGCCTCGGTGCATCTCGCGTACGACTCGGTGCTCGACCGCCAGGTGGCGATCAAGACGCTGCACACCGAACTCGGCCGCGAGCAGGCGTTCCGTGAGCGCTTCCGCCGCGAGGCCCAGTCGGTGGCCAAGCTCACGCACACCAACATCGTCTCCGTCTTCGACACCGGCGAGGACGACCTGGACGGCATGACGACCCCGTACATCGTCATGGAGTACGTCGAGGGCCGCCCGCTCGGCTCCGTGCTCGACCAGGACGTCGCGCAGTACGGCGCCATGCCCGCCGACAAGGCCCTGAAGATCACCGCGGATGTGCTCGCGGCCCTGGAGATCAGCCACGAGATGGGCCTGGTCCACCGGGACATCAAGCCCGGCAACGTGATGATGACCAAGCGCGGCGTCGTCAAGGTGATGGACTTCGGCATCGCCCGCGCCATGCAGTCCGGCGTCACCTCGATGACGCAGACCGGCATGGTCGTCGGCACCCCGCAGTACCTCTCCCCCGAGCAGGCCCTCGGCAGAGGCGTGGACGCCAGATCCGACCTGTACTCGGTCGGCATCATGCTGTTCCAACTGGTCACCGGCCGACTGCCGTTCGAGGCGGACTCGCCACTGGCCATCGCCTACGCGCACGTCCAGGAGGAGCCCGTCGCGCCCTCCTCGATCAACCGCTCGCTGCCCCCGGCCGTGGACGCGCTGGTCGCCCGCGCGCTGAAGAAGAACCCGAACGAGCGTTTCCCGAGCGCCGAGATCATGCGGGACGAGTGCCTGCGCGTGGCCCAGTCGTTCCAGGCCGCCGCGCCGAGCATCGTGCCCGGCGCCCAGACGTCGAGCGGCGCGGGCGTCGCCTCCGCCGTCTTCCCGCCGGTCGAGCAGGGCACTCCGGCGCCGGGCCCCGTCCACACGCCGTACCAGCCGGGCCCGTACGGCACGCCGACCCCGGCGCCGTCTCCCGCGTACGGCTATCCGCAGCAAGGCGGCTACCAGACACCGCCGCAGACCGCCGCGTACGCCCCGCAGCAGGCCACCTCCACTCCGCCGCCGTACAACCTCACGCCCCAGGCCACGACTCCAGTCTCGAGCGGCTCGGGCGGGCGAAAGAGCAACAAGGGCGTCATCGTCGGCTCGATCGCGGTCGCGCTCATCGCGATCGGCGGCCTGATCACCGCGCTCACGCTGAACGGCGGCAGCAGCGACGACAACGGGAACGGCGGAGACGCCAGCAAGTCGCCGACCGTGGTGGCGGGTCACCGGGATCCCGACACGTCGAAGACGATCGACAAGGAGAAGTGCACCTCTCCGGAAGAGTCGTACGACGACCCGAACAAGATCCAGATCCCCAGCTTCCAGTACAAGAACCTGACGTCGGTGAAGGCCTGCTTCCAGGCCGCGGGCTGGCAGATGAAGGTCACACGCGTCGACGAGAACGTCTACGGCGAGGACACGATCATGGATCAGTTCCCCTCCGAGGGAACGGACGTCGACCCGAAGAAGATGCCCGAGATCGAGCTCAAGGTCTCGACGGGCGACCCGGCCTGAGCGGCAGCACGAGGAACGGGCCCGGCACTTCGGTGCCGGGCCCGTTCCGTCGTCAGTGATCTGACGGGGGGGTTACAGGTACGGACCGCCGGAGCGGCCGACCGTGCGGGGGTCCTCATCGCCCTCGCCGCCGCCGACACCCGGTGGGAGGGCGCGGCGCATCTGCTCCAGCTGGGCCCTGGCCGCCATCTGCTGGGCGAACAGGGTCGTCTGGATCCCATGGAAGAGACCCTCGAGCCAGCCCACCAACTGGGCCTGCGCGATTCGCAGTTCGGCGTCACTGGGAGTCACGTCGTCCGTGAAGGGCAGGGAGAGCCGCTCGAGTTCCTCGACCAGCTCGGGGGCCAGACCGTCTTCCAGCTCCTTCACCGAGCTGGCGTGGATCTCCTTGAGCCGGACGCGGCTGGCTTCGTCCAGAGGCGCGGCACGCACCTCCTCCAGCAGCTGCTTGATCATGCTGCCGATGCGCATCACCTTGGCGGGCTGTTCCACCATCTCTGTCACTGGGACCTCGCGGGAGTCCTCGTCTCCGGTGCCACCGAGAGCCATCCCGTCCTGGCCAACGACCAGGATCTGAGGGTTCTCCGGCGACCTTTCGTTCCTCGGCATCTCCATGCCGCCATTCTCTCGCACGGCTCCACCACATCACGGTGGTGCCCCCCACAGAGGGTGATCCACCACATCCGCGGGCGCCATTCGGCCCGGTGCACGCGAGCAGTGCGGTCACACTCCGTCGAGATGCCGTGCGCATGGAGTCATGTGAGGCTGGTTCCGTCGAAATCGGGACCTATTGGGAAGGGGTCATCGGAGTGAGTCCATGGCTCCGCACGCTGCTTGCCACCGGCCTGCCGGCCGCCGTCCTCGTGACCGGCGCCGCGCATCCGTCCTACGCCGAGCGTGTCTCGCACGCGGCCGAGCTCGCTCCGTACGCGGCCGAGCCCGCCCCATACGCCGCCGAGCGTGCTCCGTACGCCGCCGAGCGTGCTTTTCCGGACGTCGCCCGGCCCAGCGCCGACGCCTCCCATGCGGGGAGCCCCGCGGGCGTGGGACGCGCTCGCCCGGGGCGCCCGGATTCGGACACCTCGAACGAAACGGACTCCGAGGACACCGAGGCGACCGACTCGGACCCTGAGGCCGACCCCGACGCCGAGGTCCCGGACACCTCGGAGGCGAGCATCGCCCCCCAGCCGTCGCCCCACGACGCGATCCCCGCCGAGCAGAGCGTCGTACGCTCCGGTCCCGACCCGCAGCCCGTACTCGAAATCCTGCCCCTGGGCAGCGGGCTGATCCTCATCGGCCTGGGGCTGGGGCTGGCATTCGTGGCGCTGCGGGTCCGGCGCCGCTGAGACGGCGCGCCCACCGGGCGGCCGAGCGGCTGCTAGGGAACGACGAGCAGCACCTTTCCGATGTGGCCGCTCTCCTCCAGAACCCGGTGGGCCTGGGCCGCGTCGCTCATCGGCAGCTCGCGGTCGATGACCGGACGTACGTGACCGGAGTCGATCAGCGGCCACACATGTTCGCGTACGGCCGCGACGATCGCCGCCTTCTCGCCGAGCGGGCGGGCGCGCAGCGAGGTCGCGCTGATGGCGGCGCGCTTGTTGAGGAGGGTGGCGATGTTCAGCTCACCCTTGATTCCCCCCTGCATACCGATGATCGCGAGCCGTCCGTTGACGGCGAGGGCGCGCACATTGCGGTCCAGGTACTTGGCGCCCATGTTGTCGAGGATGACGTCGGCGCCGGCGCCGTCGGTGGCCTGCTTGATCTCCTCGACGAAGTCCTGCTCGCGGTAGTTGATCAGGATGTCCGCGCCCAGTTCGGCGCAGAAGTCGAGCTTCTCCTTGGTGCCCGCCGTGACCGCGACCTTCGCGCCGACGGCCTTGGCCAGCTGGATCGCCATGGTGCCGATGCCGCTGGAGCCGCCGTGCACGAGCAGGGTCTCCCCAGGGCGCAGATGCGACACCATGAAGACGTTCGACCAGACGGTGCAGGTCGCCTCCGGCAGCGCGGCCGCCTGCTTGACGTCCAGGCCCGCGGGCACGGGCAGCAGCTGTCCGGCCGGAACGGCGACCTTCTGGGCGTATCCGCCGCCCGCGAGCAGCCCGCAGACCTCGTCGCCGACCGCCCATCCCGAGACACCGGGTCCGACGTCGACGACGCGCCCCGAGCATTCGAGCCCGGGATACGGGGACGCGCCGGGCGGCGGGTTGTAGAGGCCTTGCCGTTGCAGCAGGTCGGCGCGGTTGACGGCGCTGGCCACCACCTCGACCAGCACTTCGCCCTCGGCGGGCACAGGATCCGGGACCTCGTCCCACACCAGCGCCTCGGGCCCACCAGGTTCTGGAATCGTGATCGCGTACATGAGGGCGACGCTACTCCTGGGCGGCGCGGGCTACTCGTGTGGGAGGGGCCGGATGTCGGGCGCCACCTGCGTGCCGGGGGTGACACGCACGATGGTGATGAGCCGGTCCGTCAACTGCAGTGTTCCGACGGCCGGATCGTCGTATCCGAGCACCCGATGCCCTCGTACGACACTCACCACCAGGTCGGCGGTCTCGCGTACGCCCTTGCCCACCTCGGCCTTTATGACCGGCCGTTCGACGATGTCGAGCCCGCTGCCCTGCTGGATGAGGTCCTCCATGACCATGCCCGCGGCGGGGCTGAGCACGGAGAGCCCGAGCAGGCGGCCGGCGGCGCTGGCGCTGGTGATGACGGCGTCGGCGCCGGACTGCTTGAGCAACGGCGCGTTCTCCTCCTCCCGCACGGCGGCGACGATCTTCGCCGCACGGTTCATCTGCCGGGCGGTCAGAGTGACCAGTACGGCGGTGTCGTCCCGCTGGGTGGCGATGATGATCTGCCGCGCCTTGCGCACCTCGGCCCGCACCAGCACATCGCTGCGCGTAGCGTCGCCGACGATCCCCGCGTATCCGTCAGCCGTTGCCGCGTCGACCACCTTGGAACTGGGGTCGACGACCACGACCTGTTCCTTCCTCAGCCCGGTCGCACAGACCGTCTCAATGGCCGACCGCCCCTTGGTCCCGAAGCCGACAACAACGGTGTGATCCCTCAAAGTCGCCCTCCAGCGGTTCAGCCGCCATTCCTCCCGGGTGCGTTCCGTGAGGACCTCCAGGGTGGTGCCGACCAGGATGATCAGAAACAGCACGCGCAGCGGCGTGATGACGAAGATGTTGGTGAGCCGGGCGGCGTCGCTGACCGGGGTGATGTCGCCGTATCCGGTGGTGGAGAGGGTGACGGTCGCGTAGTAGAAGGCGTCGAGCAGGTCGACGGCGCCGTCCGAGTTGTCGTGGTAGCCGCCGCGGTCGATCCAGACGATGAACGCGGTGGCGACGAGCACCAGCAGGGCCATCACCAGCCGTGTGCCGACCTGCCGGACCGGGCGTTCCACGACTTTCTTCGGGAGTTTCACCCGATGGGTCACGAGATGTTCGTCCGCCTGGCGGGCGATCGCGTCATGGCCCGGAAGTTTCACGTGAAACACACGTCGATTCCGGCGGTGGCCCAGGGCAGGTCCAGGAGTTCGAGTTCCTGACCTGCTCGTGCACCGCCCGGTGGTACGACCGCGAGGGCGTCGGACGCCGCGATGCCCCGCAGCATCGCCGGGCCGTTGTAGTGCAGCGGCACCGCTTCCTCGGCGCGCAGGGCGACGGGGATGAGCCGAGTGTCGTACGGGTGCCCGTGCACGGCGTCCTTCAGAGGCAGTGTGTACGGCTCCGGGGCCGCGCGGCCGGCGAGGGTGCGCAGCAGGGGTTCGGCGAGCGTGAGCAGACCGGAGACGGCGGCCAGGGGGTTGCCGGGCAGGCCGACGAGGTGCTGGTTCTCCTTGGTGCGGGCCAGCAGCATCGGGTGGCCAGGGCGCACCTTGACGCCGTCGACGAGGAGTTCGGCGCCGATGCGGCGCAGGGTGGGGTGGACGTGGTCGACGGGGCCCGCGGCGGTGCCGCCGGTGGTGACGATCAGGTCGGCGTCGGAACCGGCGATCGCCTTGTGCAGCGCCTTGGCGTCGTCGCCGAGCCTGCGCATCCTGACGACCTCGGCGCCGAGCGCGCGCAGCCAGGGCGGCAGCATCGGGCCGAGCGCGTCCCGGATGAGCCCATCCTGCGGCAGACCCTTGACGAGCAACTCGTCGCCGAGCACGAGGACTTCGACGCGCGGGCGGGGAACGGCCGTGAGGGTGTCATACCCGGCGGCCGCGGCGAGGCCCAGCACGGCGGGGGTGACGAGTGCGCCGGCGGGCAGCAGCTGATCGCCGTTGCGGCACTCCTGGCCGCGCGGGCGGATGTCCTGCCCGTGCACGACCTCCCGGGTCGCATGCAGCCGCCCCTTGTCGTCCGTCCGACCGTGCTCGCTGCGCAGTACGGCGGTGACGTCCTGGGGGATGCGCGCCCCGGTGGCGATCCGCACCGCCTCGCCGTCGGTGAGCGCCTGCGGCTCGGCGTGCCCGGCGAGCACCCGCTCCTCCCGTACCTCCCAGGGGCCGGGTCCCGCGACCGCCCAGCCGTCCATCGCGGAGGTGTCGAAGGAGGGGAGGTCCGTGAGCGCGCTGAGGGGGGCGGCGAGGACGAGGCCGAGGGAGGCCTCGAGGGGTACGGAGGCGGGGGCTCGGCGCGGTACGGAGCGGGCGGCTCGCTCGGCGGCGACGCGGGCCTCGGGCCAGGGGGTGGCCTTGTGGTGCTCGTGCTGGACGGCGTGCGCGCCCGGCCCGCCCTGCGGGGCGGGGGCGGGGACGGAAGGGGTGTCGTCGCTGTGCTCCGGGGCGCGGGCGTTGCTCTCCTTCACCAGGGCGAGGGCCTCTTCGACGTCGAGATCGTGCGCGTCCCCGTTCTGCCGGCCGCCGGACCCCGGCTCCCTGGGCCTTTGGTCACCGCTGTCCTTCACCAAGGCCAGAGCCTCCTCCACGTCGAGTTCGTCGGCGTCCTGGCTGCCGGCGGCCCGCGCACCCGGCCCGGTCATCCGGCGTCCGGCTTGGCCTCGGAAGCGTCGGGCTTGGCGTCGGAAGCATCCGGCTTGGCCTCGGGGACATCCTCGTCGGCCCAGCGGAGCGCCAGAGCGGCGGCCTTGCGGGAGGCCTCCGCGACGGCTTCCGGGCCTCCGCCGGCCAGCGCGGCCGCGTAGCCCACGAGGAACGTGGTCAGCGGCGCGGCGGGCCGGGCCACTCCGTGCGCGGCGTCGCGGGCCAGGTCGAGCAGTACGCCGGTGTCGACGTCCAGATCGATGCCCAGCTCGTCCTTGACTGCGGAAATCCATTCATCCAACACGTGCCCATGCTCCCTGATACGTGCCCGGGCGGCGGCGATGTCGTCCCAGGTGTCGCAGTCGAAGGACGCGACGGGGTCGGTGATGCGGGTGAGATCGAGCGCGGCGGTGAGTCGCCGCAGTGGCAGCCCGGTCAGCGCGCCGTGGGTGGCGGCGAGTGCGGCCAGCTCCCGGCGCAGGGCCGCCGTGCGGTACGCGGCCACCAGCGGCTGGTCGCGACCGTCGAAGTCGGTGAGGAGCACGCCCTCGTGTTTGGCCGAGTCCGCCGGGGCGCCACTCGTCCGCAGGGCGCTCAGCAGACTCCGGACCGTTTCCTCGTCCAGGAACGGCAGATCGGCTGAGAGCACCAGGACGTGCTCCGCCGAGGTGTGCCGCAGCCCGGCGTCGAGCGCGGCGAGAGGCCCCCCGCCGGGCGGGTCCTCGCGGGCCCACTCCACGGGGCGCTCGGTGGCCCTGCGCTCGGCGACGACCACGGTGGTGGCGGCACCCCGGCAGGCGGCCAGCACGCGGTCGAGCAGCGCCCGGCCGCCCACCCGCAGTCCGGGCTTGTCCGCGCCGCCCAGCCGCCGCGCGGCGCCGCCCGCGAGCACGACGGCGTCGTACGGGACAGCACCGCCGGGGCTGCGAGGCCGCTGCGGGCTGTCCGGCGGGTCGGGGCTGTCCGATGGCTCGGACGTGCCCGGTGGCTCGTACGCGGTCATCCCCCGAGTATGGGCGCCCCAAGGATCATTGCCACCCCCGTGCACAGCATGTGGACGGGGATGACCGGACCCCGCGGGACTACAGCGTGCGCAGCAACACCGCCGGCTGTTCCACGCAGTCCGCCACATATCGCAGGAAGCCGCCCGCCGTGCCGCCGTCGCACACCCGGTGATCGAAGGTGAGCGAGAGCTGGACGACTTGCCGCACCGCCAGCTCGCCCTCGTGCACCCAGGGCTTGGGGATGATCCGTCCGACGCCCAGCATGGCCGCCTCGGGGTGGTTGATGATCGGTGTGGAGCCGTCGACGCCGAACACCCCGTAGTTGTTCAACGTGAAGGTGCCGCCCGTGAGTTCCCCGGGCGTCAGCCTCCCGGTCCGCGCCGCCTCGGTCAGCCGGCCGAACTCCGCACTCAGCGACTCCGCGTCGCGGGCGTGTGCGTCCCGTACGACGGGTACGACGAGCCCCCGCTCGGTCTGCGCCGCGAAGCCCAGGTGCACGTGGTCGAGCTGGACGACCTCGCGGGCCTCCATGTCGACGGTCGCATTGAGCTCGGGGAATCGCGCCAGCGCGGCGGTGCAGATCCGGGCCAGCAGCGCGAGCAGGGAGATCTTCGGCCCGCCCGCCGCGTTCATCGCCACGCGCGCGTGCATGAGCTGCGTCGCGTCGGCGTCCACCCAGCAGGTCGCGTCGGGTATCTCGCGACGGCTGCGGGAGAGCTTGTCGGCGACGGCCCCGCGGATGCCTCGGAGGGGGGTGCGGATGCCGTGCTGGGCCCCGCCCCGAGAAGCCGGTGCCGCTCCGGGCACGGGGGACTGCGACGGTGCCTGCGAAGGCTCGGACACCGACGGGGACGCGCATACGGGCGCGCTCGCGCCGTGTACGGCCGCGCGGAGCTGGAGGAACTCCTCAGATGTGGGAGCGCTCGGGCCGCGTCCGGCCGCAGGGGCCTGGAGGAGCTGAGGACCGGTGGCCGCGGCGCGCAGCGCGTACTCCACGTCCGCGCGCAGGATCAGCCCGTCGGGCCCCGAGCCCTCCAGCTCCCGCAGATCCACGCCGTTCTCGCGGGCGAGCCGCCGCACGAGCGGCGAGATGACCGGTACGGGTCCCTCACCGCGCAGCACGCCGGCGCCGTACGAGGCGGCGGCCGGCGGTCCCTGGCCGTCGGCTACCGGCAGTTCCTGGCCGTCGGCCACCGGACGGTCCTGGTCGCCGGAGCGCGCGCCGACAGGGCGCCCTGGTCGTCCCGGCTCGTGCCCCGCGGGCCCGGTCGCCGCTCCGCGGTGCTCGCCGGCGGACGGTGCCGTCGGCCGGCGTACGGGCCCTGCGCCGGGCGGCCGTACCCTCCTGCGCCGCGCGGGGGGCGCCCCCGTGCCGTACCCCACCAGTACGTTTCCGGAGCCCTCGTCGTCCTCGCCCGAGGCCTGCGGGCCCACGGCGACGGTCAGCAGCGGGGCTCCCACGGGCAGTTCCGTGCCCTCCTCGCCGAAGCGGCCGGTGACCACGCCGCCGTAGGGGCAGGGGACCTCGACCATCGCCTTGGCGGTCTCGACCTCGACCACGGGCTGGTCGATGGCGACGACATCGCCGACCTCCACCAGCCAGCGGACGATCTCCGCCTCGGTGAGTCCCTCCCCGAGATCGGGGAGCTTGAACTCCAGCACTTGGGCCATCAGCTCTCCGCCTCCCACTGCAAGCGCCCCACGGTGTCCAGGATCCGGTCGACGCCGGGCAGGTGGTGCCGCTCCAGCATCGGCGGCGGATACGGGATGTCGAACCCGGCCACGCGCAGCACCGGCGCCTCCAGATAGTGGAAGCAGCGCTCGGTGACGCGGGCCGCGATCTCCCCGCCCGGGCCGCCGAACCCGCCCGACTCGTGCACGACGACCGCGCGCCCGGTCCGCCGTACGGAGGCCGACACCGTCTCGTCGTCGAACGGCACCAGGGAGCGCAGGTCGACGACTTCGAGGTCCCAGCCCTCGGCCCGCGCCGCCTCGGCGGCTTCGAGGCAGACGGGCACGGACGGTCCGTACGTGATGAGCGTGGCGCTCCGGCCCGAGCGCCGCACCACCGCGCGGCCTATCGGTTCAACGGCCGGCGGCTCGTCCGGGTTCCAGGAATCCTTCGACCAGTACAGCCGCTTGGGCTCCAGGAAGACGACCGGGTCGTCGGAGGCGATGGCGGCCCGCAGCAGCCCGTAGGCGTCGGCGACGGTCGCGGGCGTGACGACATGGAGCCCCGGAGTCGCCATGTAGTACGCCTCGGAGGAGTCGCTGTGGTGTTCGACGCCGCCGATGCCGCCGCCGTAAGGGACGCGGATCGTGATGGGGAGCGGCATGGCGCCCCGCGTGCGGTTGCGCATCCGCGCCACATGCGAGATCAGCTGCTCGAACGCCGGGTAGGCGAACGCGTCGAACTGCATCTCCACGACCGGCCGCAGGCCGTACATGGCCATGCCGACGGCTGTTCCGAGGATGCCCGCCTCGGCGAGCGGAGTGTCCGTGCAGCGGTCCTCGCCGAACTCCTTGGCGAGGCCGTCGGTGACCCGGAAGACACCGCCGAGGGCGCCCACGTCCTCGCCCATGACGTGGACCGCGGGGTCGTCGGCCATGGCGTCGCGCATCGCGCGGCCGAGGGCCTGCGCCATGGTGGCCGGCTTCACGGCAACGGTGGTCATCGCCCGGCTCCTTCCGGGCCGTGGTGGTGCGGACCGTCTGCCGCTGCCTCCTCCGCGTTCAGCTCCGCCCTCAACTGGGTTTCTTGCTCCAGCAGTTGAGTGGTGGGCTGGGCATACACATGGGCGAACAGATCCATGGGGTCGAGCACCGGGTCCTGGTTCATGCGCTCGCGCAGATCCGCGGCCATCGTCTCGGCGTCCTCGCGCGCGGCCCGTATGCCCTCGTCGTCGAGCAGGCCCCGTTCGGTCAACTCGTGTTCCAGGAGCGCGATCGGGTCGTGCGCGCGCCAGGTCTCGACCTCGGCGTCGGCGCGGTAGCGGGTGGCGTCGTCGGCGTTGGTGTGGGCTTCGATGCGGTACGTCACCGCCTCGACGAGCGTCGGACCGCCCCCCGCGCGCGCGTGGGCGATGGCCTCGGCGAGCACCTGGTGCACCGCCGCCGCGTCGTTGCCGTCGACCAGGCGGCCCGGCATCCCGTAGCCGACGGCCTTGTGGGCCAGCGACGGAGCAGCGGTCTGCTTGGCGAGCGGGACGGAGATGGCGAAGCCGTTGTTCTGCACGAGGAAGACGACCGGCGCCTGCCATACGGCGGCGAAGTTCAGCGCCTCGTGGAAGTCGCCCTCGCTGGTGCCGCCGTCGCCGACGAGGGCGAGAGCGACCACGTCGTCGCCCTTGAGGCGGGCGGCGTGCGCGAGTCCGACGGCGTGCGGGAGCTGGGTGGCGAGCGGGGTGCACAGGGGCGCGATGCGGTGCTCACGGGGGTCGTACCCGGTGTGCCAGTCGCCGCGCAGGAGGGTGAGCGCCTGGACGGGGTCGAGGCCGCGGGCGACGGCGGCGAGCGTGTCGCGGTAGCTGGGGAAGAGCCAGTCGCGGTCCTCCAGAGCGAGCGCGGCGGCGACCTCGCAGGCCTCCTGGCCGGTGCTGGAGGGGTAGACGGCGAGACGGCCCTGCTTGGTGAGGGCGGTGGCCTGCGTGTTGTAGCGGCGGCCACGCACCAGCTCCGCGTACAGCCGGCGCAGCAAGCCCGGGTCGACCCGCGCGGCCGCCTCGGTGCCGAGGACGCGATACGGCAGCGCGTCGGGCAGCAGCGGCGCGGGGTCGGTGCGGGGCTGCCAGGCGGGCGGCGGCGTGGGCCGGTAAGCGCCTCGCTGCTCCATGACCGTCATGACGGCACCTCCTCGTGGGAGCGGCTTCAGGCGCGTCACGGGTGTGAGGCGCCTCACCTACCGATTGTTCGGTCGTCGGCACATTTTGGCTACAGGCACCACCAGGCTGTGGACAAACGGTTCTGCACAGCCTGAGATGGACGCAGTACGTCCATGGTAGGGAGGCGGGGGGACATGGCACCTGAACAAATGGCCGAGCCACCGGAGGCCGGCCCCGCCCTTCCGCCCGCCCGCCCGCTCGACGCCATCGATCAGGACATCCTGCAGATGCTCCAGGCGGACGGCCGCGCCTCGATACGTTCCGTGGCCGAGCGCGTCCATGTGTCCCGGGCCAACGCCTACGCGCGGATCAACCGCCTCGTCGAGGACGGCGTGATCCGCGGTTTCGGAGCCCGCGTCGACCACGAACGCGCCGGGCAGGGCACATCGGCGTACATCACCCTCAAGATCGTGCAGAACACCTGGCGTACGGTGCGCGAGCAGTTGAGGGTGCTTCCGGGGGCCTCCCACATCGCACTGGTGGGCGGCGACTTCGACGTACTGCTCCTGGTACACACGCCGGACAACCGGGCGCTGCGCGAACTGGTACTCACCCGCCTCCAGGCCATCCCGGAGGTGCTCAGCACGCGGACGCTGCTGGTCTTCGAGGAGGAGGACGTGGAGCCGCAGGGCTGATCCCGCCCAAGGGCGCCCAGGAGCGGAGCGGCACGGCTGATCAGCCCGAGGGAGCTCAGGATTCGTTGCGTAGCCCGCCGAAGACCAACTGCACGACCGCGTCGGCCACTTCCCGCGCGCCCATGCCGCGGCCGTCCGGCCGGTACCACTCCACGACCGAGTTGATCATTCCGAAGACCAGCCGGGTCGCGAGCCGGACCTCCACGTCCGGGCGTACGTCCCCGTCGGCGGCCGCGGCCTTCAGGAGCTCGGCCACCTGGTGGTCGAAGTCGCGGCGCCGTTCCAGAGCCCAGCGCTCAGTGTCCGTGTTGCCGCGTACCCGCAGCAGCAGGGTCACATAGGGAAGTTCGGCGGTGAGCACCTCGACCATCCGCCGTACGACGTACTCCAGGCGCTCCACGGCACGCCCCACGCACGCGTGCTCCTCGTCGAGGATCCCGAAGAGGCCGTCGAGCGCCCGGCTGACGGCGCGGCGCAGCAGCTCCTCCTTGCCCGCGACATGGTGGTAGATCGACGACTTGGAGATGCCGGCCGCCTTGGAGAGGTGCTCCATGGACGTACCGTCGTAGCCGCGGTCGTTGAAGACCTGGACGGCGACCGAGAGCAGCGTCTCCGGGGTGTAGGTGTCGCGCTTGGCGGTGGTCATGAGGTGCCCTCCCGCTTCTCGGTGGCGTACGCGTGGCGGTAGAGCGCGAGGGACGGGGCGTAGCGCCCGGAGGGGTCGCGCTGGTGCAGATCGTCGAGCAGGGAGCATGCCCAGCTCCTGCCGAGCCTGCGGCACCACTCGAAGGGGCCGAGGGGGTAGTTCACGCCGAGCCGCATCGCGGTGTCGATGTCCTCCTCGGTGGCCACCCCCTTGGCGACGGCGTCGTGCGCCAGGTCGACGATCCGGGCCACCGTCCGGGCGACGATCATGCCGGGGACGTCCCCGATGACGCTGACGTCCTTGCCGAGCGCCTGGAAGAGGCCGATGGCCTCGGAGAGCGTCTGGGCAGCGGTGTCCTGCGAGGCGGACAGGGCGATCCGGGTCGCCTTGCGGTAGTCGAGCGCCAGGTCGAAGTAGACGACGTCGCGGAACTCGACCGAGGTCTGACCGTCGGCGAGGACCAGCTGGCCTCCGCTGGGCAGCACCAGACGGGTGCCGTGGTCCTCCTCGTCGTCGCGGACCTGGATGCCCGCCTCGCGGATCAGGGCGACGAGTTCCGAGGCCGGGCCGAGATCGCCCTCGGCGACGACGTACGCGGGCGCCTGGGCCTTCTCCGCGGTGTGCGGCTCGGACCGCTCGGCGCCGTCCCCGTAGTCGTACCAGCCGTGTCCCGTCTTGCGGCCGAGCCGGCCCGACTCGACCAGCCGACGCTGGGCGAGCGAGGGCGTGAAGCGGACGTCCTGGAAGAAGGACTGCCACACGGAGTGCGTGACGGACTCGTTGACGTCCTGCCCGATCAGGTCGGTCAGCTCGAAGGCGCCCATCCGGAAGCCGCCGGACTCGCGCAGGATCGCGTCGATGGTGGCCGGGTCGGCGGCCTGGGCCTCGTAGACCGCGAAGGCCTCGGCGTAGAAGGGCCGCGCGATGCGGTTGACGATGAAGCCGGGGGTGTCGGCGCAGGCGACCGGGGTCTTGCCCCAGGCGCGTGCCGTCTCGTACGCGCGCGTGGCCGACGAGAAGTCGCTCGCGTACCCGGAGACGACCTCCACCAGGGGCAGCAGCGGCGCGGGGTTGAAGAAGTGCAGTCCGACGAGGCGGCCGGGGTTGCGCAGGGCACCGCCGATGGCCGTGACGGACAGGGAAGAGGTGTTGGTGGCGAGTAGACAGTCGTCCTCGACGATGTCCTCTAGATCCCGGAACAGCCGCTGTTTCGCGTCGAGTTCTTCGAGCACCGCCTCGATGACGAGCGCGCAGTCCGCGAGGTCTTCCAGGGTTTCGGCCGGTCGCAGCCGGGCGCGTGCGGCGTCCCGTTCGGCGCCGGTGAGCCGGTTCTTCTCGACGAGCCGGTCGAGACGGGCGCCGATCGCTTCGGCCGCCGCTTCGGCACGCCCGGCAACGGCGTCGTAGAGCCGCACGGGGTGGCCCGCTACCAGCGCGACCTGGGCGATGCCCTGGCCCATGGTGCCGGTGCCGACGACGGCCACGGGGCTGCTGAGGTCGAGTGCTGTCATGTGCGCGATCCTCCCGCACGGGGTTTTCCACAGATGCGGCGGACCCCCTTGTCCCGACCGATCGTTCGGTTACTCTAACTCTGACTGTCCATTCCTGCCCAGCTCGCGAGCTCGACGAAGAGCTCTTGAGACGAGGAGTTGGTCCTTGATGGCCGCCGAACTCACCGCGCACCAGCTGATCGCCCAGCACCGGCCCACCCTCGACCAGGCGCTGGAAGCGATCCGCACGCGCGCGTACTGGTCCCCGCACCCCGAGCACCCCAAGGCGTACGGCGAGAACGGCAGCCTGGGCATGGAAGAGGGCAAGGCCGCCTTCGACGCCCTGCTGGGCACCCGCCTCGACCTCGGCCAGCCCGGCACGGACGACTGGGTGGGCGGCGAGGTGTCGCCGTACGGGATCGATCTGGGCGTTGCGTACCCGCACGCGGTCGTCGACGTGCTGCTGCCCGCCATGCGGGCCGGGCAGCGCGCCTGGCGCGACGCGGGCGCGGAGATCCGCGCCGTGGTCTGTCTGGAGATCCTCAAGCGGATCAGCGACCGCACGCACGAGTTCGCGCACGCGGTCATGCACACCAGCGGCCAGGCCTTCATGATGGCGTTCCAGGCGGGCGGCCCGCACGCGCAGGACCGCGGCCTCGAAGCAGTGGCGTACGCGTACGTGGAGCAGATCCGCACCCCGGACACCGCGGAGTGGACCAAGCCGCAGGGCAAGCGCGACCCGCTCGCGCTGACCAAGCAGTTCACGCCGGTGCCGCGCGGCATCGCGCTGGTGATCGGCTGCAACACCTTCCCGACGTGGAACGGCTATCCGGGCCTTTTCGCCTCCCTCGCCACCGGCAACGCGGTGCTGGTGAAGCCCCACCCGCGCGCGGTGCTGCCGCTCGCGCTCACGGTCCAGGTCGCGCGCGAGGTGCTCGCCGAAGCGGGCTTCGACCCGAACCTAGTGGCGCTGGCCGCCGAGCGTCCCGGGGAGGGCATCGCCAAGACCCTGGCCGTACGGCCCGAGATCCGGATCATCGACTACACGGGTTCGACGGCGTTCGGCGACTGGCTGGAGGCCAACGCCCGCCAGGCGCAGGTCTACACGGAGAAGGCCGGCGTCAACACGGTGATCGTGGAGTCGACCGACAACTACAAGGGCATGCTGTCCAACCTGGCCTTCTCCCTGTCGCTGTACAGCGGCCAGATGTGCACGACGCCGCAGAACCTGGTGATCCCCCGCGACGGCATCCGCACGGAGGAGGGCCCCAAGTCGTATGACGAGGTGGTCACCGACCTCGCCAAGTCGGTCGGCGGGCTTCTCGGCGACGACGCGCGCGCGGGCGCCCTGCTGGGCGCCATCGTGAACCCGGACGTGAAGGCCCGCCTGGAGGCCGCGGCCGGACTCGGCGAAGTCGCCCTCCCCTCCCGCGAGGTCGACAACCCCGAGTTCCCGAACGCGGTCGTCCGTACGCCGGTGATCGTGAAGCTCGACGGCGCGCGGAAGTACTGGGAGGGCGCGGACGACGAGGCGCCCTACCTGGGCGAGTGCTTCGGGCCGGTCTCCTTCGCCGTCGCGGTCGACTCGGCGGCGGACGCCGTGGAGCTGCTGCGGCGCACGATCAGGGACAAGGGCGCGATGACCGTCGGCGCGTACACCACCGACGAGGAGGTCGAGCAGGCCGTGCGGGAGGCCTGCCTGGAGGAGTGCGCCCAGCTCTCCCTGAACCTCACGGGAGGGGTCTACGTCAACCAGACGGCGGCCTTCTCGGACTTCCACGGCTCGGGCGGCAACGCGGCGGCCAACTCGGCCCTGTGCGACGGGGCGTTCGTGGCCAACCGCTTCCGGGTGGTGGAGGTGCGACGGGAGGCGTGATCCCTTAAGCCGCTGTGACCTCTTACGCCACTGTGCCCCCGGTCGCGCTCCAGTGGAACAGCGTCATGGCCACACTGGTCGCGAGGTTGTAGCTGGAGACCTGGGGGCGCATCGGCAGTGACACCAAGTGGTCGGCGCGGGCGCGCAGTTCGGCGGACAGTCCGGTGCGCTCCGAGCCGAAGGCGAGCACGGCGTCGTCCGGGAGCTTCAGTCCGCGGATGTCCTCGCCCTCCGGGTCGAGGGCGAACACCGGTCCGGGCGGCAGTTCGTCCACCGTCAGCCGCTCCACGGCGGTCGCGAAGTGCAGGCCCGCGCCGCCGCGTACGACCGTGGGGTGCCAGGGGTCGAGCGTGCCCGTCGTGACCACGCCGGTCGCGCCGAAGCCCGCCGCGAGCCGGATCACGGCACCGGCGTTGCCCAGGTTGCGGGGGTTGTCGAGGACGACGACGGGCGTGCCGCGGGGGGTGCGGGCCAGCCTGTCCAGGTTGGCGGCCCGGGAGGGCCGTACGGCCAGGGCGGCGACCGCCGTGGGGTGCGGACGGGGCAGCAGCGCCTTCAGCGTCCCTTCCGGGACCTCGGTCAGGAGTGCTTCGAGGGCGTCGCGTACGTCGGGAGCCAGTTGGTCGGCCAGTTCCAGAGCCGCCTTCCGGTCGCTGGTGACTGCCACCGGGATACGCGCCTGGAAGCGCACCGCGTGTTTGACAGTGTGGAAGCCGTCGAGCAGCACGGCGTCGTCGGCGAGCCGGCGCCAGGCGCTCACCGGATCGTGGGCGGGGTCGTTCATGCCCTGAAGCCTACGTGCGGGTGCTCGGCGGTCTCCGGGGTGCGCTCCTCCTCGGCGCGCTGGCCCGGCACCGTACGGTCGTCCTTCGGCAGCGGCGAAAACAGCCGTCCACGCGCGCGTGCCGCCCATCCGCCCAGGCGCCGCAGGAAGGACGTCGGCAGGAACACCGCGTCCGCGGCGATCATCGCGAGCGAGAAGAACGGCAGCCCGAGTACCACGGCGATCACGGCGTGCTCCGTCATCATGGCCGCCAGCAGGACGTTCTTGACCCGCCGGTTGAACAGGGTGAAGGGGAAGGCGACCTGCACGATGACCGTCCCGTAGGTCACCAGCATCACCATCGTGCCGTTCGCGGCCAGCAGGTCGGACAGAGCCGGCCAGGGCGAGAAGTAGTCCAGGTGGAGCGGGTAGTAGACGGCGGTGCCGTCCTGCCAGCGCGAGCCCTGGATCTTGTACCAGCCGGCGGTCGCGTAGATCAGGCACGCCTCGGCCATGATGACGAGCAGGGCCGCGTTGTGCACGAGGTTGGCGACGACGTCCAGCAGGATCCGCGGCTCCGCGGTGCGCGCGCGGCGGCCGACGAGCCACCACAGGCCCTGCACCGCCCACAGGCCCCAGAAGACCACCAGCCAGCCGCCGCTCAGCCGGCCCGTGAACGTCACCGAGGCCAGGAACAGACCGAGCACACCCCACAGGGCGGGCCCGACCCGGTCGTCCGCCGTCCGCCCGGCACGCGCGTGTGCCTCGCGCGCGCGCCGCTGCCTGCGCGCGTCCAGCGACCACACCTGACCACAGCGGGTGAACACCAGGTAGATCGCCATGAGGTGGATGACGTTGTCCCCGCCGTCCCCCATGAAGACGCTGCGGTTCTGCAGGGAGAGCACGCCGACCATGAAGAGCACCGACATCGCGCGGGTCCGCCAGCCCATCAGCAGCAGCGCGCTGGAGAGGACGGCGAGAGCGTAGACGATCTCGAACCACACCTGGCTGTCGGACCACATCAGGGCCGTGAAGGCATGGTTGCCCGCAATGAGTTGCTGCGCGAGGTCCCAGCTCCACGGTGCGTCGGGCCCGTACATCTCCTGGCGGTGCGGGTACTCGCGCAGCAGGAACAACAGCCAGGTGGCGGAGAAGCCGATGCGGATCACGGCTGTCTGGTAGGGACCGAGGGCGGACTCGGTGACACGGGTGATGCCGCGCGAGGCCGACAGGGCGAATCGGTTCATCGGGCGCTCGCCTCCGTCAGCCCGTCCTCACGATCGCCCTCGGGGACGGACCACCAGGGCAACTCGCGGACGATGGGCTTGTCGGACACCTTCTCCTCACTCCACTCGGGGGGCGGCACGTCAGTGGTGCGGGAGCGGACCTGGAGGCGCTCGATGACGGCGCCGTCGCCGTCGGCGTGCTCCCGGTGGAGGCGCAAGACCGCGACACGGCGCAGATAGCGTTCGGAGAGGTCGCCGCGTAGGCCCGCGGGACGGTTCTGGCCGTCATGCGTACCGATGTAGAAGTCCCAGGCACGGCGCAGTTCGTTCTGCTGGGTGTGGCTCGGCAGCGGGTTGCCGTCGATGGCCTTGCCGTCGAGCGCGGACAGGTCGTACCAGCCGGTCTCGCGGCTGGTGCCGTCCGAGGTGCGGACCAGGGCGCGGACCTGGACGGCGACGTTCTGCTGCAGCGGGTTGGGAGCGAAGAGCTTCCAGTTCTGCTCGAACTCGGGATAGATCCACTCGTCGATCGCACGGCCGTGCTGCTTGGTGACCGTGTTCGAGGGCGCGACGTGCAGGAACACCATGCCGAGGTGGACACAGGCGGCGACCGCGACGACCGCGAGGGCGAGGGCGGCGGCGATCTGGGAACGGAGGGGAAGGGCGGCTATGCCGGACGTGAGGTGCTCGGGCTTGGGGATCTCGGGCTTGGGGTTCTCGGCTGGGAGGTTCTCGGCCGGGAGGGTCTCGGGCGGGAGGGTCTCGGGCGGGAGGGTCTCGGGCGGGAGGGTCTCGGGCGGGACGGCGGTCTCAGGCGGGACGGTCTCGGGCGGGACAGCGGTCTCAGGCGGGACGGACTCGGGCGGGACGGTCCCAGCATCGGGGGTCTTAGCCGCGGGGCCCTCGGGCTCAGGAGCCTCAGACGCGAGCGCCCAGGGCCTCGAAGCGTCGCGCGGGGAGCCGTCGGGCACGGCACCGTCGGGCCCGTCCGGCCCCGGCCCGCTCTTCGAGCCCTCGTCGTACGCGTCCATTCCGCCCCGATTCACGATCCGCATCCGAATGTCGACCGCCGGGCCGCGGGCCCCGTACCGCCACGCCGCACCACACCGCGCCACACCGCGACGTTCGCACGGGCACCGTACTCAGACCCGGCCGCCCGGCACAGTCCCAAGAATCACAGCGGACGCAACAGCGCCGACGAGGTTATCCACAGCGGTTGACACCTTACGGCGCGCGACCGACCATGGAATCGAGCGGACCGAACGATCGGTCGGTCGGGAGTGAGAGGTCAAGGGGGACCGCATGGCGACAGCAGCAGCGCACCACACGGCCCGCGGAGAGGCGGACGGACCGGCGGACGAGGCCGTGCGCACCGCGGCGTACGAGGCCGTCTTCGACGCCGCCGTGGCGGCGGACGAGCGCATCGAACCCCGCGACTGGATGCCGGACGCCTACCGATCCACGCTCGTCCGGCAGATCGCCCAGCACGCCCACTCCGAGATCATCGGCATGCAGCCGGAGGCCAACTGGATCACGCGCGCGCCCTCGCTGCGCCGCAAGGCGATCCTGATGGCCAAGGTCCAGGACGAAGCCGGCCACGGGCTGTATCTGTACAGCGCGGCCGAAACGCTCGGCACCAGTCGCGACGAACTTCTCGACAAGCTCCACACCGGCCGCCAGAAGTACTCGTCGATCTTCAACTATCCGACGCTGACCTGGGCGGACGTCGGCGCCATCGGCTGGCTGGTGGACGGCGCCGCGATCACCAACCAGGTCCCCCTGTGCCGCTGCTCGTACGGGCCGTACGCGCGCGCGATGGTCCGCGTCTGCAAGGAGGAGTCCTTCCACCAGCGCCAAGGGTACGAGCTGCTGCTGGCCCTCAGCCGCGGCACCCCCGAGCAGCACGAGATGGCGCAGGACGCGGTGAACCGCTGGTGGTGGCCCTCACTGATGATGTTCGGCCCGCCCGACGACGAGTCCTCCCACTCGGCGCAGTCGATGACATGGAAGATCAAGCGCCACTCGAACGACGAGCTGCGCCAGCGCTTCGTGGACATCTGCGTCCCCCAGGCCGAGTCGCTGGGCCTGACCCTGCCCGACCCGGACTTGTTGTGGAACGAGGCGCGGGGGCACCACGACTTCGGCGCGATCGACTGGACGGAGTTCCGGGAGGTCCTCAAGGGCAACGGCCCGTGCAACGAACAGCGCATAACGCAGCGCAGGCGCGCTCACGAAGAGGGCGCGTGGGTACGGGAGGCGGCCGCGGCGTACGCGGCCAAGCACACCGGCGAGACAGGAGCGACGCGAGCATGACGACCAACGACTGGCCCCTGTGGGAGGTCTTCGTGCGCTCACGCCGCGGGCTTTCGCACACACACGCAGGCAGCCTGCACGCGCCGGACGCCGAGCTGGCCCTGCGCAACGCGCGCGATCTGTACACGCGCCGCGGCGAGGGCGTCTCGATCTGGGTCGTCCCGTCGGCCGCCATCACGGCCTCGTCGCCCGACGAGAAGGACCCGTTCTTCGAACCTTCCGCGGACAAGCCGTACCGCCACCCGACGTTCTACGAGATCCCGGAAGGGGTGAAGCACCTGTGACGGTCACCGTGAACACCGCGGCAGCCCTGGCTCTCGGCGACGACGCCCTGGTGCTCTCGCACCGCCTGGGGGAGTGGGCGGGCCACGCACCCGTCCTCGAAGAGGAAGTCGCCCTCGCCAACATCGCGCTCGACCTGCTCGGCCAGGCACGGGTACTGCTGTCCATGGTTGGCGACGAGGACGAGCTGGCGTATCTGCGCGAGGAGCGTGCCTTCCGCAACCTCCAGCTCGTCGAGCAGCCAAACGGCGACTTCGCGCACACGATCATCCGCCAGCTGTACTTCTCCACCTACCAACGGCTTCTGTACACGCGACTGGCCACCGCGGGCAGCGAGTTCGCCCCGCTCGCGGCGAAGGCCGTCAAGGAAGTCGCCTACCACCAGGACCACGCCGAGCAGTGGACGCTGCGGCTCGGCGACGGCACGGACGTCAGCCATGAACGGATGCGGCGGGCAGGCGAGGCACTGTGGCGGTTCACGGGCGAGATGTTCCAGCCGATCGAGGGCCTGGCCGTCGACTGGGACGCGATGCGCACCGACTGGCTGGAGTCCGTGGGGAGCGTCCTGCGCCGCGCCACTCTGCCGATTCCGGAGGGACCGCAGTCCGGAGCCTGGACGGCGGGCGCCGGACGACAGGGTCTGCACACCGAATCCTTCGGGCGGATGCTCGCCGAGATGCAGCATCTGCACCGCAGTCATCCGGGGGCGTCATGGTGACGACCACCGCCCTCGAGGAGGAACTGCGCAGGCTGGCCGGGTCCGTGCCGGACCCCGAGCTGCCCGTACTCACCCTTGAGGAACTCGGCGTACTGCGCGCCGTACATGTCCGTGGCGCCGACTCGGTCGAGGTCGAGCTGACCCCCACCTACACCGGCTGCCCAGCCATCGAGGCCATGTCCATGGACATCGAGCGGGTGCTGCACGAGCACGGCGTACGGGAGGTCTCCGTCCGTACGGTGCTCAGTCCCGCCTGGTCGACGGACGACATCTCGGACGAAGGGCGTCGCAAACTGCGGGAGTTCGGTATAGCGCCACCGCGTACGCAGCACGCCTCGGGTCCGATCTCGGTGCAGCTCGGCCCCACCCGTACGGACACCTCCCGGATGGAAGCCGTGCGCTGCCCGAACTGCGATTCGGCCGACACCGAGCTGCTCAGCCGTTTCTCGTCCACCGCCTGCAAGGCGCTGCGGCGCTGTCTGTCCTGCCGCGAACCGTTCGACCACTTCAAGGAGTTGTGATGGCCCGCTTCCACCCGCTCCCGGTGGCCGCGGTCGACCGGCTCACCGACGACTCCGTGGCGCTGACACTGACGGTGCCGGGCGCCCTGCGCGAGGAGTACCGGCACGCTGCCGGCCAGCACCTCGCGCTGCGCCGCACGGTTGACGGCACGGAGGTACGCCGTACGTACTCGATCTGCTCACCGGCGCCCGCACCCGGCGACGAGGGACCGCGGACCCTGCGGGTCGGGGTCCGCCTGGTCGACGGCGGCGCGTTCTCGACGTACGCGCTCAAGGAGATCGCCGTCGGCGACGAGGTGGAGGTGATGACGCCGGCGGGACGGTTCACGCTGGAGCCGTCGGCCGGGTTGTACGCGGCGGTGGTGGGCGGCAGCGGGATCACCCCGGTGCTGTCGATCGTCTCGACGCTGCTGGCACGGGAGCCGGAGGCGAGGTTCTGCCTGATACGCAGCGACCGGACGTCGGCGTCGACGATGTTCCTGGAGGAGGTGGCCGACCTCAAGGACCGCTATCCGCAGCGGTTCCAGCTGGTGACGGTCCTCTCCCGGGAGGAGCAGCAGGCGGGACTGCCGTCCGGGCGCCTCGACCAGGAGCGGCTCACCGGGCTGCTTCCGGCGCTGCTGCCCGTGGAGGGAGTGTCGGGATGGTTCCTGTGCGGGCCGATGGGGCTTGTGCAGGGGGCGGAGCGGGCGCTGCGCGGACTCGGAGTGTCGCGGACGCGGATCCACGAGGAGATATTCCACGTGGACGCAGGCGCTGCCCCGGCCACGGCGACATCGGCTCCCGCGCACAGCACGGTGACCGCCCGGCTCGACGGACGCGGCGGGACCTGGCCCGTCCAGGACGGCGAGTCGCTCCTGGAGGCGGTGCTGCGCAACCGGCCGGACGCGCCCTACGCCTGCAAGGGCGGTGTGTGCGGCACCTGTCGCGCCTTCCTCGTCTCGGGCGAGGTGCGGATGGACCGCAACTTCGCGCTGGAGCCGGAGGAGACGGAGGCGGGGTATGTGCTGGCCTGTCAGTCACACCCGGCCACGGAGAAGGTGGAGTTGGACTTCGACCGCTGAGCGGTGTGCGGGTGATGAGTGGGGTGAGCGGGGGCTGACCGTTCCCTTCTCGTAGAACCTGTTCTATCTTGACGCTCCGTCAGATCCGGGGCTCCGGCGCTCCGGAACTCGAGTCGGTTGGCCGGCGCGTGGGAGGACAGGACCGTGGACTTCACCTTCACCGAGGAGCAGCAGGCGGCGGTCGAGGCGGCGAAGGCGGTGTTCGCCGGGGTCGCGCCCGACGGGGTGCCCAGCCCCGCGCTCACCGCGGGCGCGGTCGCCGAGGACTTCGACCGGGCACTGTGGGCGAAGCTCGCCGACGCGGACCTACTGAGCCTGCTGCTCGATGCCGACTGCGGCGGGGCAGGCCTCGACGCGGTCGCGCTGTGCCTGGTGCTGCGCGAGTCGGCGCGGGTCCTGGCCCGGGTGCCGCTGCTGGAGAGCAGCGCGGCGGCGGTGGCCGTGCAGGCTTATGGCGGCGCGGAGTTGAAGGCCGACCTGTTGCCGCGGGCGGGTCGGGGGGAGGTCGTGCTGACCGTCGCCGCCAACGGCCGGACCGGCCATGACCCGGCCGAGCTCGCCGTGACCGCGCGGCGGGACGGTGAGGTATGGGTGCTGGACGGGGTGCAGACGGCGGTTTCCTGGGCGCACAACGCCGACTTCACCGTCGTACCCGCGCACACGGATGCCGACCGGACCGTACTCGCCCTCGTCCCCCGCGTCCACGACGGGGTCGTGCTCGCCGAGCAGATCTCCACCACCGGTGAGCGGCTCGGTGAGGTGCGGCTGGAGGCCGCGCGGATCGCCGGCCGGGATGTCATCGAGGAGGAGGGGGCGTGGGAGTGGTTGAGTGACCTTCTTGCCACCGGGACCTGTGCGCTCGCACTCGGGCTCGGGGAGCGTGCGCTCGGGATGACGAGTGAATACACCAGCAAACGGGAGCAGTTCGGGTTCCCGGTCGCCACGTTCCAGGCGGTCGCGGTGCAGGCCGCCGACCGCTATATCGACCTGCGCGCGATGGAGGCGACGCTGTGGCAGGCCGCGTGGCGGATCAGTACGGGGGCCGGGGGTGCACTGCCGGCGTCCGGGGACGTGGCCGTCGCGAAGATCTGGGCGTCGGAAGGGGTACGGCGGGTCGTGCAGACCGCGCAGCACCTGCACGGGGGGTTCGGTGCCGACACCGACTATCCACTGCACCGGTACCACGCCTGGGCCAAACAGCTGGAGCTGTCACTGGGACCGGCGGCCGCGCACGAGGAGTCCCTCGGGGATCTGCTCGCGGCGCATCCGCTGGGCTGAACGCGGGGCGGGGCGACGAGCGTGCGCCACCGGCACGCGGAGACTTCCGCCGAGCGGCGCCGGGCAGCGCCCCGTCGACGGGGGCGCCGTCGGCACCGGCGGCACCTGTCGACCGGCGTCGACGGCCCCGGGGACACAGGGAGCCGGTGCCCGGGTTCACCGGGGGCCGGTGCCACGGGTTCACCGGAGCCTTCCGGCGCCTTCCGGCGCCTACAGCACGAAGCCCGGCTGGCCCTTGTCGTCCACGACCGGGCGGCCGGCGGCTGCCCAGAGCTGCATGCCGCCGTCGACGTTCACGGCGTCGATGCCCTGCTGGACCAGATACGTCGTGACCTGGGCCGAACGGCCTCCGGAACGGCAGATCACGTGGACCCGGCCGTCCTGTGGGGCCGCCTCGGTCAACTCACCGTAGCGGGCGACGAATTCACTGATGGGGATGTGCAGCGCCCCCTGGGCATGACCTGCCTCCCACTCGTCGTCCTCCCGGACGTCCAGAAGGAAGTCACCGTCCGCGAGGTCCCCGACCTCGACTGTGGGCACACCAGCTCCAAAACTCATGCCTCCGACGCTACCTGACCAGGCAGGCCGCTCGCCGCGCTGCGACGGTCTAGCCGATCAGCTCCGCCAGCTCCGCCTCGCGCTCGCCGACCTGGGCCAGCAGCTGTTCGGCGATCTCCTCCAGGAGGCGGTCCGGGTCGTCCGGGGCCAGCTTGAGCATCGCGCCGATCGCGCTCTCCTCCAGTTCGCGGGCGACGAAGCTGAGCATTTCCTTGCGCTGGGCGAGCCATTCGAGGCGGGCGTAGAGCTCCTCGCTGCGGCTCGGCTTCCACTCTTCGGGCACGGGGCCTGCGGCCCACTCCTCGGACAGCTCCCGCAGCAGCGCCTCGTCGCCCCGGCCGTAGGCGGCGTTCACCCGGGCGATGAACTCGTCGCGCCGCCCCCGCTCGTCCTCGTCCTGTGCCAGGTCGGGGTGGGCCTTGCGGACCAGCTCGCGGTAGAGCTTGCGGGCCTCCTCGCTGGGGCGCACGCGCTGCGGGGGCCGTACGGGCTGGTCGGTGAGCATCGCCACGGCCTCCGGGAACAGGCCCTCGGAGTCCATCCAGCCGTGGAACAGCTCCTCGACCCCGGGCATGGGCATGACCCGCGCCCGTGCCTCGTGCGCCTTGCGTATGTCGTCCGGGTCACCGGTGCGCGCGGCCCGCGCCTCGGCGATCTCGGCGTCCAGCTCGTCGAGCCGGGAGTACATCGGCCCGAGCTTTTGGTGGTGCAGCCGCGAAAAGTTGTCCACCTCGACGCGGAAGGTCTCCACGGCGATCTCGAACTCGATCAACGCCTGCTCGGCCGCCCGCACGGCCCGCTCGAGCCGCTCCTCGGGCCGCCCCGCCCCGGCCTCACCGCCGTGCCCTTCACCGCCATGCGCCTGGCCCTCCTGCTCCTCACCGCCGTGCGCCTGGCCCTCCTGCGCCTCGCCGGTGGTGCTTACGCCCTCTTCAGCCGCGCCGGACGGCGCCTCGGCATCGACCCGCTCCCACGGGCCGTCGTCGTCGGGCGCGGACTGGGGCTGATCAGCTTCCGGGGTCGTCACCCGACCAGCGTAGGCCACAGTCCGCGCGCCCACGCAGGGCCGCTGGGCATGGCTTCCGGGCCACCGTGCACGTGGGCTGCTCGGGGCGCAGGCTCACCCCGGCCGAACTCGCCCATCCCCGGCTCCGAACCCGTCACACCCCCAGCTCCGCGGCCACCCGTCCCTCCCTGACCGCCGCCACCAGCTCCGCGTGGTCCGCCTCCGTGCGGTCCGCGTAGATCACGGCGAACGACGCGATGGCCTCGTCCAGTTCCTCGTTCTTGCCGCAGTAGCCGGCGATGAGGCGGGGGTCGGCGCTGTGGGCGTGGGCGCGGGCCAAGAGGGCGCCGGTCATGCGGGCGTAGTCGTCGATCTGGCCGGCGGCGAGGGCGGCGGGGTCGACGCTGCCCTTGCGGTTGCGGAACTGGCGTACCTGGAAGGGGCGGCCCTCGACCGAGGTCCAGCCCAGCAGGATGTCGCTGACGACCTGCATGCGCTTCTGGCCGAGGACCACGCGGCGGCCCTCGTGCGGCACCTCGGGGATGGCGTGACCGGCGGTCGCCAGATGCGGGAGGAGCGCCGAGGCGCGGGCCTCCTTCACCTGGAGGACCAGGGCTTCGCCGCGGTGGTCCTGGAGCAGCACGACGTACGAGCGGGTGCCGACGCTGCCCGTGCCCACGACGCGGAAGGCGACGTCGTGCACCGCGTACCGGGCGAGGAGGGGGAGGCGGTCCTGGGAGAGAGTCGTCAGATAGTGCTCCAGGGACGCCGCGACCGCGGCCGCCTCCGCGTCGGGTATGCGGCGCAGTACCGGCGTCGCGTCCACGAAGCGGCGGCCGCCGCCCTCCACCGCCTGCGTCGACTTGGCGGCGAACCGTCCGCTGGTGTTGGCCCGCGCCTTCTCGGAGACCCGCTCCAGCGTGCCGAGCAGATCGTGGGCGTCGGTGTGCGAGACGAGTTCCTCGTCCGCGATCGCGTTCCACGCGTCCAGTACCGGCAGCTTGGCCAGCAGGCGCAGGGTGCGGCGGTACGCGCCCACCGTGTCGTGCGCGGCGGCCCGGCAGGTGTCCTCGTCGGCGCCGGCCTCACGGCCCGCGAGCACCAGCGAGGTGGCGAGCCGCTTGAGGTCCCACTCCCAGGGGCCGTGCACCGTTTCGTCGAAGTCGTTCAGATCAATGACTAGGCCGCCGCGCGCGTCCCCGTACAGCCCGAAGTTCGCCGCGTGCGCGTCGCCGCAGATCTGGGTGCCGATGCCGGTCATGGAGGTGCGGGCGAGGTCGTACGCCATGAGGCCCGCCGAACCGCGCAGGAAGGCGAAAGGTGTCGCCGCCATCCTGCCGACCCGTATGGGCGTCAGCTCGGGGATGCGGCCCCGGTTGGACTCCTCGACCGCGGTCACGGCGTCCGGTCGGCCGGCGTCCACCGTCAGCTCGGCGTGCGCGGCGCGCGGCACCGGCCCGCGCAGGGCCTTGCCCTCTTCCCTGGGCGAGCCCTGCACCGGCCGCGCGGCGAATCCCGGCACCGTGAATTCCCGTACCCCAAGAGCCCTGAGCTCTCCCTGCTGCGCCGGAACCGCTGTACCCAGCTCGGTCACCGCGACCGCCTCCCCCGTGCACGAACATCAACTCGTGCTGACCGTACAGCCGGTCGCCGAAACGCGTCAGACCCTGTGGACAACTCCGCCGTCATGTGTGTGGACAACTCCACGGTCACCGATACGGAGCCGCATCACCGCGGGCACTGCCCACCCTCCGGCAGATACCTCTCCGCCCAGGACCCCAACTCCTTCAGCGCCGGTTCCAGCGCGGCGCCCGCCTCTGTCAGGCGATACGAGACCCGCAGCGGGGGGCCTTCGTCGACCTCGCGCACGACGATTCCCGCCGCGCCGAGTTCGGTGAGCCGGTCCGAGAGCATCCGTTCGCTGATTCCGGGGATCGCCCTGCGCAGCTCGGCGAAGTGCACGGGGCGTTGCAGCAGCACCGCCACGATCAGGCCGGTCCAGCGCTTTCCGAGCAGCTGGAAGACCCGGGTCATGCCGTCGTCGACCTTCTGGCACGCCCCTGCGTCGTGGCTTCCCCGTTCCGCCATGAGTTCAGAGTACTGCGTCCACGCAAGGGGATGAAAAAAAGTAAGTAGCTGTGTTATCTCTAGTTGAGTACGAAACGGAAGCCCTCGCCAACCCCGACGACATCGGGCCGGCTCCGGCTCCGCTGACACCCGGTCGGAAGCCCACCCGCCTCCGATGACACCGATATGACCTCGATCAACTTGGAGAACCCCATGGCCACCCTCCTCCACCTCGACTCGTCCGTGTTCCCGGGCCCGGCCTCCGCCTCCCGCGCGGTGACGGACGCCTTCCGCAAGACCTGGGAGGAGCAGCACCCGCAGGGCACGGTCATCTACCGCGACCTCGCCGCCGAGCCCGTGCCGCACATCACCGCCGACGCCCACACCGCCGGTTTCGCCGCCCCGGACGCGCACACCCCCGAGCAGGCCGCGGCCTTCGCCGAGCGCGTGCAGCTCATCGAGGAGTTGGAGCGGGCGGACGCGATCCTGATCGGCGCGCCCATGTACAACTTCGCGATCCCCTCGACCCTCAAGGCGTGGCTGGACAACGTGGTCCTCATCGGCCGCACCGCCATGACCGAGGAGTCGAAGGTCAAGGGCACCCCGGTCACCGTCGTCGCCAGCCGCGGCGGCTCCTACGCGCCGGGCACCCCGCGCGAGCCGTACGAGTACGTGCAGAACTACCTGACGGCGATCCTCGCCGACACCCTCGCCCTGGACCTCCACTTCATCGTTCCTGAGCTCACCATGGCCCCGCACAACCCGGCGATGTCCGAGCTGGTCCCCCTCTTCGAGGCCTCCCGCACCCAGGCCCTCGACGCCGCGGCCGCCAAGGCCAAGGAGGTCACCGAGCGCCTCGCCGCGTAGCCGCCGCGCGATTCCCGGCCACCGCGCGATTCCCGGCCCGGTGGCCGACCGTTCGGGGATGCCGGGGGCCGGGTCGAGCGACTGCCCTCTGCGCAGACGGGGGGCGCACGTCGACTCGTGCCGGGAGGGCAGGTCCTCGAAGGTGACGTCCTCGCTCCCGCCCACGCATTCGGTGACGGCCTCGCCGGTCATCTCTGTGCACCCCGCCCGGACGGGTGCCGAGGCGCCTGTGCGCCTCGAGGAAGCCCCGTATCTCATCGAGGACGTCCTCGAGACGGCGCCTCTTGTGGCCGGGCGGCGCGTCGAACGTCTTGCCGTGCATGGGGTCGCACACCCAGGCCGGCCGCGCGCCGGAAGCGCTCACCTTCTCAACGAGGAGAGGCAGCAGGTCCCGTACCCTCCTTGCCCATGCGCGTGATGAAGGTGAGCCGGCCGACCAGGCGATCGGGTCCAGAGGGCCGATGAGGCGCAACGCGGTATCGGCCGAGGCCTCATGGTCCGGTTTGACGCCGATGGGGTTCGCCACGCCCCGGAAGAACTCGACCGTGCGCACCCGTTACGTCGCGGGTGCGCCCGCCGATCCACAGCTTGTGACCGGATGACGCGTACCGGACACCGGTGCGGTTGCTCTCACCTCGGTGGCCCCGATCATCCCCGCATGGGGCTTGCGGGGTCGTCGACCGGTGAGATCTCCACGGTGTTGCCCGCGGTCTCGACATCGTGGACCAGCCACGGCTGCTTGAGCCGGGCCGCCATCAGGGTGACCGTACTGGCATCCAGCTGCAGGGAGATCATCACAGGCACGCCGCCCGCGCAGGGAGACGGCCACCGCCAGCAGATGACTGTCGAACAGGGCGGACGTCTGGATGACGACGTGGTCGCCTCGCCCGCTCCCGCTGAGGCCCCGACCGTGAGATACCTCACCGCAGGGTCGGCTACACGGATAACGAGAGAGTCCGGCACGTAGATCGTTCCCGCGCTGTCGCAGCAGATTTCCCACGGCGCAGCCCAGGTGCGTCAAGGCCCCGAGCGGCTGGCATCCGCACGACGTCCGCACTCAGTAGCCACAAGGGGCACGTCGACGGCCCGCGTAACGACTCCCGAACTCACCTTCTCTCACTGCTCCTCTTTCCGCTCCAGGACTGGCAAACCCATCGGGCGAGCGCTCCTACCAGGACGGAGACAGCGATCGCCCCCCAGTCAATGACGTGCGGGAGTCCAGGGAAGAAGGCGAAGAAGGCGAGTGTCGCTACGAGACCCGCCACGAACGCGGCGACCCCAGCCGACCGCCGTCGCGCCTCCCCCGGCTGTTCCTGCCCATGCTGTTGATCGATCATGAACGGCTCACTTCGTGATGTGGTGGCACTGACTCACCCGCCGCACCCCATTGACGTAGAGATGCGCACACGCCTTTCCATAACGAGGCAACGTCTGGGGAGAGTTGTTCCTCACCGGATCGATCTTGCACTCGGGATGCGTCCGCCCTCGGGACGTCCGATAGGTCGTGTTGTTGGTGTCGGCGTACGTGAAGTCGATCCGCCAGTTGCAGAACCCGCTGCTCAGCGCGCCGACAAAGGCGCAGTCGACGCCTGCGTTCTGGTAGGCGATCTTCTTCCCGCCGCCTCGGATGATGTGTGTGAACAAGCAGCCGGTCGGAACCTTCATCGTCATCCCGCCAACGCTGTACTCGAAGGTCCGGACAGGGGTCGACCCGACAGCGCCGGCCTGCGCCACCGAGGAACTCGTCAGCACGAGAGCGCACGCGCCAGCAAGGGCCGTGAAAAGCCTGGATCGATAGAGCGCGACCATGAACAATCCCCTCCGGCGAAGAATCTCTTCCGACCGGAAAGAACTCCGCCGCCACGATCATGTTTCTGGCCGATGGGATGGTTCACCGACTTGAGTGATCAAGAGGTAGTGCGCTGACCAGCTGATTCGTTTCTACGATCCGGCCCATCGAACTGCCTGCCGGTCATCCCAGCCGGAGCCCCCGGAGCGCTGAGGAGGTGTAGCGCTCAGCTGAGACGTTGCGGCCGAGCGCGGCTGCGCCCGGCGCCGGTGTAAGCGGGTCGCCGTGGCGGCCGCGGGTGACACCGACCATTTCGGCGACCAGGGCGCCGAGGGAATGCTCCGCGCGGCCGCTGACGCTGGGCACCGTGGTGACGGTGTCGAAGCCGGACACTGCGCAATGAGGCCGCGATGCAAGCCTCGTGCAGGGCCGGGAAGCGCCACAGAACGGCTGCTAGCCCTGGCTCAGTGCCCCATCAAGCCACACATACCCTCGGCCGCGGGCTCCCCCTCGTCGACCCGGAGCCCAACCCAGCGGGGCCAATCATGTCTGCCGCCAGCGCACGATCACCGTCAGCGAAACCGGCGCCAAGCGCTGGCAGGCCCTGAAGCGCGGCGGCCCGGAATGGCGGAAGGCCTACTTCCTGCCCCGCAACAGCGTCGAGGGCTACAACGGCTACGCGAACAACCCACTGATCGAGGGCATCGAAGCTGCGGGCTCACGCCGCATCGCGGAATCGCGGCACCCCGGCATCGCGGCATCGCGGCATCGCGGCATCGCGGCATCGCGGCATCGCGGCCCAGACGATGCTTCAGTCGCTAGCGCTGGCTCGGTGGCGAGCGTCCACGCCGCCGCGCCCATCACCGGTGCACAACCAAAGACCGCGGGAGCTGAACACCCACAGGCCATCCGGTGACAGCTGCCTGACCGGGCCGCCCGCCGCCGGCCCAGCACCACCCCGGCGAACAACCAGCAGCACGAAAAGCGGGGCCCCGACCGTGAGATACCTCACCGTCAGAGCCCTGCCAAGCCGCTGTCCGGGCCGCAGCAGCCCATCGCCACAACGAGAGACGGGCCCCGTCAGAACTTTCGTCCTGACGGGGCCCGTCCATCTGTGCGCGAGGGGGGAGTTGAACCCCCACGCCCTTGCGGGCACTGGAACCTGAATCCAGCGCGTCTGCCTATTCCGCCACCCGCGCATTGGGTGTGTCGTCCGTCTCCCACCGAGTGGTGCGAGCGCCTGCCGACATGCAGAAGATTAGCACGGTGCCACGGGTGGACTCACACCCCTTTTCCCGTGCAGCACCGCAGGCCGCACCGCACGTCTCAGCCAGAACCGGTTCACGTATCAACCTCGTACCGGTCCTGGCCATCTCCCCAGAAGCCGGACGGGCCGCACAGTCAGGTGCGGGACACTGGTGACGGGCCACCTCTACGATCCTTGGCAGAACAGCGCGCAGGAGTAGTGCCGGGAGGAGTTCGAAGAGGGGCCCCGGAGGGAACTTCGGGAGGGGACTTCGGAAGCCGTCGACACCCGTCGACCGGGCCGACAGGGGGAACCAGCCGATTTCCCGACGCGTGGATACGATCAGTAAGCAGTACCAGCAGGGCCAGGAAGACGACAGCAAGCTGTACCAGGACGGCTACGAAGGAGGAGGTGCCCCATGGGAGTCCTGAAGAAGTTCGAGCAGCGTCTCGAAGGTCTGGTCAACGGCACCTTCGCCAAGGTGTTCAAGTCCGAGGTCCAGCCCGTGGAGATCGCGGGAGCTCTCCAGCGGGAGTGCGACAACAACGCCACGATCTGGAACCGCGACCGGACCGTCGTCCCCAATGACTTCATCGTGGAGCTGAGCACGCCGGACTTCGAGCGCCTCAGCCCCTACTCGGGCCAGCTCGGCGACGAACTCGCCGGCATGGTCCGTGACTACGCCAAGCAGCAGCGCTACACCTTCATGGGCCCCATCAAGGTCCATCTGGAGAAGGCGGACGACCTCGACACCGGCCTGTACCGGGTCCGCAGCCGTACGCTCGCCTCCTCCGCCGGCCAGGCACCCGAGCGCGCCCCCGCGGGCCCGGCCCCCGTGGCCCCCCGCGGCCAGGGCGGCTACGGCTACCCGCCCGCGGCCGCTCCTCCCATGCCGTCCGCGCCGCCACCCGGCGGCCGTCCCGGCGCCGCGCCCATGGGTGCCCGGCCGCCGGCCGGCCCGGGGCCCGGCGCCCGTACACGGCACTGGATCGAGATCAACGGCACCCGCCATCAGATCTCCCGCCCGACGCTGGTGCTGGGCCGCAGCACCGAAGCCGACGTGCGGATCGACGATCCCGGCGTCTCCCGCCGGCACTGTGAGATCCGGACCGGAACGCCCTCGACGATCCAGGATCTCGGGTCCACCAACGGCATCGTGGTGGACGGGCAGCACACCACCCGCGCTACGCTCCGCGACGGCTCGCGGATCGTCGTGGGCAGCACCACCATCATTTACCGGCAAGCCGAAGGGTGAAGCGGGGGCAATGTCAGAGCTGACCCTCACGGTCATGCGGCTGGGTTTCCTGGCCGTACTGTGGCTGTTCGTGATCGTGGCCGTGCAGGTCATCCGTAGCGACCTGTTCGGAACGCGCGTCACACAGCGCGGCTCGCGCCGGGACGCCAACAGGCCGCAGCCGGCCGCGCGCCAGGCCGCGCCGCCGCCGCAGCGCCAGCAGGCGCCGCCGAGCGGCAGTGGTCGCCAGCGCCGCGGCGCCCCCACCAAGCTGGTCGTCTCCGAAGGCACCCTCACGGGTACGACGGTGGCGCTGCAGGGGCAGACCATCACGCTGGGCCGCGCCCACGACAGCACCATCGTGCTGGACGACGACTACGCCTCCAGCAGGCATGCCAGGATCTACCCGGACCGGGACGGCCAGTGGATCGTCGAAGACCTCGGCTCCACCAACGGCACGTATCTCGACCGGAGCCGGCTGACGACCCCCACGCCCGTTCCGCTGGGCGCGCCGATCCGCATCGGCAAGACCGTCATCGAGCTGCGGAAGTAGTACGACAATGAGCGAGCGGAGCGAGCACGCAGCGGCGGTCCACACGACGGACCCCGGCGCGCTCCCGACCGGAGGGTGGGCACCGTGCGGATGTACCCGGAGCCGACGGGCGAGGTGCGCATGAGTCTGTCACTGCGCTTCGCCGCCGGATCGCACAAAGGCATGATCCGCGAGGGCAACGAGGACTCGGGCTACGCCGGTCCCCGCCTGCTCGCGATCGCCGACGGAATGGGCGGCCAGGCCGCCGGTGAGGTCGCCAGCTCCGAGGTGATCTCCACCATCGTCGCGCTCGACGACGACGTGCCCGGCTCCGACATCCTCACCTCGCTCGGCACCGCGGTGCAGCGCGCCAACGACCAGCTCAGGATGATGGTCGAGGAGGACCCCCAGCTCGAGGGCATGGGCACCACGCTCACCGCCCTGCTGTGGACCGGCCAGCGCCTCGGCCTCGTCCACGTCGGCGACTCCCGCGCCTACCTGCTGCGTGACGGCGTACTGACGCAGATCACCCAGGACCACACCTGGGTGCAGCGCCTCGTCGACGAGGGACGCATCACCGAGGAAGAGGCCACCACCCACCCGCAGCGCTCCCTGCTGATGCGCGCGCTGGGCAGTGGCGACCATGTCGAGCCCGACCTCTCCATCCGCGAGGTCCGGGCGGGCGACCGGTACCTGATCTGCTCCGACGGCCTCAGCGGCGTCGTCTCCCATCAGACGATGGAGGACACCCTCGCCAGCTACCAGGGCCCGCAGGAAACCGTGCAGGAGCTGATCCAGCTCGCACTGCGCGGCGGCGGCCCCGACAACATCACGGTCATCATCGCCGACGTCCTCGACATCGACTCCGGAGACACCCTCGCCGGGCAGCTCTCCGACACCCCGGTCGTCGTCGGCGCGGTCGCCGAGAACCAGCACCAGCTGCACGACAACGGCGCCATGCAGACACCCGCGGGCCGCGCCTCCAGCCTCGGCCGGCCGGTTCCCGGACAGGGCGGCGGCGGCGAGTTCGGCCCGCCCGGCAGCGGCGACACCACCGGCTACGTACCCACCGGCGGCTTCGGCGACTACTCCGACGAGGACTTCGTCAAGCCGCGCGCCGGACGCAAGTGGCTGAAGAGATCCCTCTACATCACGCTGGCGCTCGCCGTCATCGGCGGCGGCCTGTACGGCGGCTACCGCTGGACGCAGACGCAGTACTACGTCGGCGCCCAGGACCAGCACGTCGCCCTCTACCGGGGCATCAGCCAGGACCTGGCCTGGGTCTCGCTCTCGAAGGTGGAGAAGGATCACCCCGAGATCGAACTCAAGTACCTGCCGCCGTACCAGCAGAAGCAGGTCCAGGCGACCATCGCCGAGGGCGGCCTCAGCGACGCCCAGACGAAGATCGACGAGCTCGCCGTGCAGGCCTCCGCGTGCAAGAAGGACGCTCAGCGCCGCGCCGCCGAGACCGAGAACAACGCGAAGACCGGTGAGGGCCAGGCCGGCGGGACCACGGGAACCACACAGACCTCCCAGACGTCCAAGGCCACATCCAGCCCGTCCCCGAACCCTTCAGCGTCCTCGTCCAAGTCCGCGACCGCACCCACTCCCACACCCGGCCCCAGCCTCTCCGACGAAGAGCAGAAGCTGGTCTCGCTGTGCGGTAAGCAGTAAGCAGCCGTGAGGGGCCCTGTCACACGATGAGCAGTAGTACGAACACGCCGACACACCACACGTCCACGATCGGCTCGATCGGCACACCGAGCCGACGCAACACCGAGCTGGCGCTGCTGGTGTTCGCCGTTGTCATCCCGGTGTTCGCCTACGCCAACGTAGGCCTCGCCATCAACGACAAGGTCCCGCCCGGCCTGCTGAGCTACGGCCTCGGCCTCGGCCTGCTGGCCGGCGTCGGCCATCTCGTCGTCCGCAAGTTCGCGCCGTACGCCGACCCGCTGCTGCTGCCGGTGGCGACGCTGCTCAACGGCCTGGGGCTCGTGGTCATCTGGCGGCTCGACCAGTCGAAGCTGCTCCAGTCGATCCATCAGGCCGGAAGCGCCGCGCCCCGCCAGCTGATGTACACGGCGCTCGGCATCGCCCTGTTCGTCGTCGTGCTGGTCTTCCTCAAGGACCACCGCGTCCTGCAGCGCTACACCTACATCTCGATGGTCGCGGCCCTGGTGCTGCTGCTGCTGCCCCTGGTGCCGGGTCTGGGCGCCAACATCTACGGTGCCAAGATCTGGATCTCGGTAGCCGGATTCTCCATCCAGCCCGGTGAGTTCGCGAAGATCGTCCTCGCGGTCTTCTTCGCCGGCTACCTGATGGTCAAGCGCGACGCGCTCGCGCTCGCCAGCCGCCGCGTGATGGGCCTGTACCTGCCGCGCGGGCGCGACCTCGGGCCGATCCTGGTCGTCTGGTTCATCTCCATCCTGATCCTCGTCTTCGAGACCGACCTCGGTACGTCGCTGCTGTTCTTCGGCATGTTCGTGATCATGCTGTACGTCGCCACCGAGCGGACCAGCTGGATCGTCTTCGGTCTGCTGATGTCCGCGGCCGGCGCCGTCGGCGTGGCCACCTTCGAACCGCACATCCAGACGCGCGTCCAGGCCTGGCTCAACCCGATGCGCGAGTACACGCTCAGCCAGACCGTGACCCACGACGGTATCCTCCACTCCGGGCAGGCCATGCAGGCCCTGTGGGCCTTCGGCTCCGGCGGCACCCTCGGCACCGGGCTCGGCCAGGGCCACTCCGACCTCATCCGGTTCGCCGCCAACTCCGACTTCATCCTCGCCACCTTCGGCGAGGAGCTGGGCCTCGCCGGAATCATGGCGATCCTGGTGCTCTACGGCCTCATCGTCGAGCGCGGCGTCCGCACGGCCCTCGCGGCCCGCGACCCCTTCGGCAAGCTCCTCGCCGTGGGCCTCTCCGGCGCCTTCGCCCTCCAGGTCTTCGTCGTCGCCGGCGGCGTCATGGGCCTGATCCCGCTGACTGGTATGACCATGCCGTTCCTCGCGTCCGGCGGTTCCTCGGTCATCGCCAACTGGGCGCTGATCGCCATCCTGATCCGCATCAGTGACACCGCGCGGCGACCGGCGCCCGCCCCTGCCCCGAACCCCGACGCCGAGATGACCCAGGTGGTCCGCCCGTGAACAAGCCCCTGCGCCGGATCGCGATCTTCTGCGGGCTCCTCGTCCTCGCCCTGCTCATCCGCGACAACTGGCTCCAGTACGTCCAGGCCGACACCCTCAGCAGCGACGACAAGAACCGCCGCGTCGCCATCGCGCGCTACGCCACCCCGCGCGGCGACATCATCGTCGACGGCAACCCGATCACCGGCTCCACCAAGAGCAACCAGAACAATCTCAACAACTTCGAGTACAAGCGCACCTACAAGAACGGCGCGATGTGGGCCCCCGTCACCGGGTTCGCCTCACAGTCCTTCGGCGCCAACCAGCTCGAGAATCTCGACGACGGCATCCTCACCGGCAACGACGACCGGCTCTTCTTCCGCAACACCCTCGACATGATCACGGGCAAGAAGAAGCAGGGCGGCAACGTCGTCACCACCCTCAACGCCGCCGCGCAGAATGCCGCGTACAAGGGTCTGCTGAGGCAGGGCAAGGGCGCCGTCGCCGCGATCGACCCGCAGACCGGTGCGATCCTGGCGCTCGCCTCCACACCGTCGTACGACCCCTCGACGTTCGCCGGGACCTCCGACAGCGACGCGCAGGCCTGGAAGAAGCTCCAGAAGAAGAACGACCGCGACGAGCCGATGCTCAACCGGGCGCTGCGTGAGACCTACCCGCCGGGCTCCACCTTCAAGGTGGTCACCGCGGCCGCCGCCCTGGAGAACGGGCTGTACACCTCCGCGGACCAGAAGACCTCCTCCCCGCTGCCGTACACCCTGCCGAACACCAGGACCGAGCTGAAGAACGAGGGGAACATCCCCTGCGAGAACGCCACCATGCGCGTCGCGCTGCGGGTCTCCTGCAACACCGTCTTCGGAAAGATCGGCGCCGACCTCGGCAAGGACAAGATGCTCGCGGAGGCCGAGAAGTTCGGCTTCAACGAGGACAAGCTGGACACCCCGGTGCGCGCCGCCGCCTCCAACTTCCCCAAGAGCATGGACAAGCCGCAGACCGCGCTCAGCTCCATCGGGCAGTTCGAGACCGCCGCGACCCCGCTGCAGATGGCCATGGTCGCCTCCGCCGTCGCCAACAACGGCACCCTGATGAAGCCGTACATGGTCAGCGAGCTGAGCACCCACAACCTGGACGTCATCGAGCAGACCAAGCCGCAGGAACTGAGCAAGCCGCTCTCGCAGGCGAACGCCCAGATCCTGCAGTCGATGATGGAGACGGTCGTCAAGGACGGCACCGGCAAAAAGGGCCAGATCAACGAGAACGGCGTCACCGTCGGCGGCAAGACCGGTACCGCCCAGCACGGCGTCGCCAACAGCGAGAACCCCTACGCCTGGTTCATCTCCTACGCCAAGCTCAGCGACGGCAGCTCTCCGGTCGCCGTCGCCGTGGTGGTCGAGGACGAGAGCGCCAACCGTGACGACATCACGGGTGGCGGTCTCGCCGCGCCGATCGCGAAGGACGTGATGAAGGCAGTCATCGACAGCAAGAAGTGACCCCCATCACGTCTCCTTCACATCGGTGCACGTTGGGATACCGGTCCTGTATCGGCTGACGGTCTTGGCCAGGTCACAGAAGGCGAGCCGGGTACGGTATGCCCGGACGGCACACCGCCGGACCACACAAAGGTGCGGTCGGGACCGACGGAGAGGGCTGGTAGGTAGCTATGGAAGAGCCGCGTCGCCTCGGCGGCCGGTACGAGCTGGGCCAGGTGCTCGGCCGTGGTGGCATGGCCGAGGTCTACCTCGCGCATGACACCCGGCTCGGCCGCACCGTGGCGGTGAAGACGCTGCGGGCCGACCTCGCACGCGACCCGTCGTTCCAGGCCCGGTTCCGCCGGGAGGCCCAGTCGGCCGCCTCGCTCAACCATCCCGCGATCGTCGCCGTGTACGACACGGGTGAGGACTACATCGACGGCACCTCCATCCCGTACATCGTGATGGAGTACGTCGACGGGTCCACGCTGCGCGAGCTGCTGCACTCGGGCCGCAAGCTGCTGCCCGAACGCGCCATGGAGATGACCATCGGGATCCTCCAGGCCCTGGAGTACTCCCACAGAAACGGCATCGTCCACCGCGACATCAAGCCGGCCAACGTCATGCTCACGCGCAATGGCCAGGTCAAGGTCATGGACTTCGGCATCGCCCGCGCCATGGGCGACTCCGGCATGACGATGACGCAGACCGCGGCGGTCATCGGCACGGCCCAGTACCTCTCGCCCGAGCAGGCGAAGGGCGAGCAGGTCGACGCCCGCTCGGACCTCTACTCGACCGGCTGCCTGCTCTACGAGCTGCTGACGGTCCGGCCGCCCTTCATCGGCGACTCTCCCGTCGCGGTCGCGTACCAGCACGTACGTGAGGAAGCGCAGCCCCCGTCGGTCTTCGACCCCGAGATCACGCCCGAGATGGACGCGATCGTGTTGAAGGCCCTGGTCAAGGACCCGGACTACCGCTACCAGTCCGCCGACGAGATGCGCGCCGACATCGAGGCCTGCCTCGACGGCCAGCCCGTCGCCGCGACGGCCGCCATGGGCTCGGTCGGCTACGGCGGCTACCCCGACGACCAGCCGACCACGGCCCTGCGCTCCACCGACGCGCAGGCGACCTCCATGCTCCCCCCGATGAACCCGGACGACGGCAGCTACGGCTACGACGACCGCCCTGACCGCCGCCGCCAGAAGAAGTCGAACACCTCGACGATCCTCCTGATCGTGGCAGGGGTGCTGGTGCTTATCGGCGCGATCTTGATTGGCAAGTGGGCGGTTACGGGGAACGGGGCGAGTAACGACTCGTTCGATGCGCCCAACTTCGTGAGCCAGACCTACGACGACGCCAAGAAGATGGCGCAGAACCGCGAACTGAAGCTCACGTCCACCAACAAACCCTGCGAGAAGGAACCGAAGGGCAACGTCTGCTCCCAGAATCCGAGCGCGGGCACGCAGGTGAAGAAGGGCGACACGGTCAATGTGGTCGTGTCGACCGGGGCGCCGAAGGTGGCAGTGCCGAACGTCACCGGCAAGAGCTTGGACGAGGCCACGACGCTGCTCGGGGGCGACGAATACCAGTTCAAGGTGAAGACGAAGTACGAGGAGTCGACCGAGTCCCCGAACCTGGTTCTGGATCAGACCCCGAAGCTCGGCAAAGAGGTGCAGAAGGGCTCGACGATCACCCTGACTGTCGCCAAGGAGAAGAAGCAGGTCACGGTCCCCGACGTCACCGGCAAGACCTGTGACGTGGCCACGCAGCAGATGACGGCCAGCAACCTCATCGGCGAATGCACCGAGGTCGAGACGAACGACGCCAACTTGGTCGGCAAGGTCATCCAGACGTCCCCGGCGGCCAACACCCAGGCGGACCCCGGCTCCAAGGTGTCGATCCAGATCGGCAAGGCCAAGGCCCAGACGGCCGTGCCGAGCGTCGTCAGCCAGACCGTGAAGCAGGCCAAGCAGACCCTGCAGCAGGCCGGATTCAACTCCATCCAGTTCGCGGACGGCAGCGACCAGAGCGACAACGCGATCGTCATCAGTCAGGACCCGGCCGGGAACTCCCCGGTCGACTCCCCCGACAACACGACGGTCACGCTCACCACCTTGGGCAACGGAAACAACGGCGGCAACAACAACGGCGGCACGAACATATTCGGCGGCACCAGCGGCTGAAGCACCGCCCGAGGCAAGGACTGACCCGCCTTCCAGAACAGCAGAGCCCTGACCCCCTCTCCGGGGGCCAGGGCTCTGCTGTGTGTGCCTGACGCACACGACCACGAGTAGGACGACGGAGGTACAGCCGTCGCGGCACCCGCCTCGCAGGAGTGCGGCACCCGCCTCGCAGGAGTGCGGCACCCGCCTCGCAGGAGTTCAGTCGCCTCAGCCCAGTTCCTTCGGCGGAGTCCGGTCGCTGTTCACCTTGTCCACCCGCTCCAGTTCGCCCCACACCACATAGCGGTAGCGGGAGGTGTACACCGGCGTGCAGGTCGTCAGGGTGATGTAGTGGCCCGGCTTCTTCTTGCCGGACTGTGTGGGGACCGACTGGAGGACCTTGACGTTGTACTTCGAGGTCTCCGGGAGGATCGCGAAGACCTTGTAGACGTACCAGTTGTCCTTGGTCTCGAAGACGACCGGGTCGCCCGTCCTGATCTTGTCGATGTTGTGGAACTTGGCACCATGGCCGTCGCGGTGCGCGGCGAGGGTGAAGTTGCCGTTCTTGTCGGTCATCGGCAGGGATGCCTTGACGGGGTCCGTGTAGTAGCCGGCGACGCCGTCGTTGAGGACCTCGGTCGAGGTGCCCTTCTCCACGAGCACCTCGCCGTTCTTCATCGCGGGGACGTGCAGGAAGCCGATGCCTTCCTTGGTGTCCAGCGCGCCGGGACCGCCCTTGTCCTGCGCCCAGTTGTCGCGGACCTTGTCGGCCTGCTGGTGCGCCTGCCGGTCCGCGACGACGTTCGTCCACCACAGCGAGTAGACGACGAACAGGCCGAGCACCAGACCCGCGCTGATGAGGAGTTCACCGAAGACGCTGACCGCCATCGCGATACGGCCGAAGCGGCGGCGTCGCGGTGCGGGCGCGGCCAACTCTGCCTCGGCTTCCGATTCGGCGCGCTCGTCGTGGTCGGTCCTCGCTGCCACTGTGCATCTGCCCCGTCTGGTCTGTCTCAGGTTGTCTCAGGCTTACCCACGTGCTCTCAGCTGACGAGCGCGTCCGGCTTTCCCTTGCTGCGCGGCCGGTCCTCGACCATCTTGCCCCAGACGATCATCCGGTACTTGCTGGTGAACTCCGGCGTACAGGTGGTCAGTGTGATGTAGCGGCCCGGCTTGGTGAAAGTCGACCCCTTGGGAACCGGGTCGAGCACGCTCGTATTGCTCGGCTGCGTCACCGGCAGGATCGACGTCATCTCGTAGACGTAGTAGTCGTCCTGCGTCTCCACCACGATCTCATCGCCCGGCTTGAGCCGGTTGATGTACCGGAACGGCTCCCCGTGCGTGTTGCGATGCCCCGCCAGCCCGAAGTTGCCCGTCTTGGCGTCCGGCATCGCCGTCTTGGTCGCGCCCTCGCCGTAGTGGCCCACCATCCCGCGGTCGAGCACCTGCGTCTTGCTGGTGCCCTCCGCGATCGGCGCGACCACGTCCAGCGTCGGAATGTGCAGGATGGCGAACCCCTGCCCGGGTGCGAAGGTTCCCGGGGTCCGCTTGCCGCTCGCCCAGTCCTGCTGAAGGTGGTGCGCCGCGCTGCCCGCCTGCTGGTGCGCCCGCACGTTCGACCACCACAACTGGTAGGTCACGAACAGCAGCATCAGCACGCCGGTGGTGATGAACACCTCGCCGATCAACCGACTCGCGATGACGCCCGCACCGGGTTTCCGTGCGCGCGCCGCCCGGCGGGCCTCCAGACGGCTGAGAGGCGCCCCAGCGGCCTTGTCCGCCGACTTCCGGGCCTCGTGGGGCTCCTGGGACTCCAGAGGGTCGTGAGCGCCTCCACGCCGCCCATGGCGCCGGGCCGCCTTGCGCCGCGCCGCACGGCCCCCGGAGGCGGGAACGGCCCCGCTCTCGCTTATTCGCGGCTTGTCCGGTGCGTCCGGGATCCGCAGCGCCACCGTCTCGTCGTCCAGCGGCAGGGGCGCGACGACCGGCTCCTCGTAGGGAGCGGCGACCGGTTCGCCGTACGGGACGGCCACCGGCTCCTCGTACGGCGGGGTGTACGTCTCCTCGTACGACGGCGGAGACGGCCGCTCCTCCACCTGCTGCGGCTGCGGCGGCGCAGGCATCTGCGCTCGCCGCCGTCCCTGCCCCTGCCCCTGCCCCTGTCCCTGACCCGGGTACCAGTCGCGCGCGTACCCCTCCGGGTCGTACCACTCCTCCTGCTGCCCTCTCCGCGGCTGCCCCGGCAGCGGATCCGTCAGCGGGTCGGCAAGCCGGTCGACCGCCGCCTCAAAAGCACCCGTGCCTTCAAGAGCACCGGCACCCGCAACCTCGAACGCGTCGCCGCCCCCGTACGCGGCCTCGCCGCCGTAGGGAGAGCTGTCGCGCTCGGGGCGCAGCGCGGTCACGCCGTGGCCCTGCCCACCACCGGGGCGAGCCCCGCCGACCTCGCCACGGCCCCCTGGTCGCCGCACTCCACCAACCAGTTGGCGAGCATCCGGTGCCCGTGCTCGGTCAGCACCGACTCGGGGTGGAACTGCACGCCTTCGACGGGCAGTGCACGGTGTCTGAGGCCCATGACGATCCCGTCGTGCGTACGGGCCGTGACCTCCAGCTCGGCGGGGACGGTCGCCGGCTCTGCCGCCAGGGAGTGATAGCGCGTCGCGGTGAAGGGCGACGGCAGGCCCGCGAAGACCCCCCTGCCCTCGTGCTCCACCAGGGACGTCTTGCCGTGCAGCAGCTCGGGCGCGCGGTCCACCACACCGCCGTACGCCACCTGCATCGACTGCATTCCGAGGCAGACACCGAAGACGGGGACGCCCGTCGTGGCGCAGTGCCGGACCATGTCGATACAGACCCCTGCCTGCTCGGGAGCGCCCGGGCCCGGTGACAGGAGCACCCCGTCGAAGCCGTCCTGGGCGTGCGCGGTCGACACCTCGTCGTTGCGCAGTACCTCGCACTCGGCGCCCAGCTGATACAGGTACTGGACCAGGTTGAAGACGAAGCTGTCGTAGTTGTCCACGACGAGGATCCGCGCGCTCACTGGTTGTCCACCGTCACATCGTTGAAGGGAAGCAGCGGTTCGGCCCACGGGAAGACGTACTGGAACAGCACGTAGACCACCGCGAGGACCAGTACGAGTGAGATCAGCGCCCTCACCCATACATTCCCCGGCAGATTCCGCCAGATCCAGCCGTACATGCCGTCCCTTCCGTCGCCGTACCGCACCAGACTAACGGCGCAGAGCCCGCGGTTTCCCGGCCTCCACAGGCTGTGTGGAATCAAGATGCGCCCAGACGATCAGCCGGTGACTGTGCCCCCACTCCGGATCGCAGGTGGTCAGCGTGAGATAGCGGCCCGGCCGCGTGTACCCCGACTTACGTGGCACGGGGTCGATCACCTCAATGTCCGAGGGCAGCGTCTTGTAGGGGCCTTTGTCGATCCGATACGTGAACCAGGTCGTCCCATCCGTCAGCACCACCGCGTCGCCGCGGCGCAGCTTCGGAAAGTCCTTGAAGGGGTCCCCGTACGTGCGCCGGTGGCCGGCGATCGAGAAGTTGCCCTCCTGGCCGAGCTGGGCGGTGCCCCGGTAGTGCCCGAGCCCGTTCTTCAGGACGTCCGTGGCCGTGCCCTCGAGCACGGGCTTGTTCCACGTGAAACCAAGACGCGGGATGTACATCACCGCGAAGGGCTTGCCGTATCCATAGGCACCGGGCGCCTTCGGGCTCTCGGTGGCCATGGTGTCCGAGGGAGCCCTCGACTCCTGGGCCACCGCCCCCTTCGACCACTGCTTCTGCAGCACATCGATCTGGTGGTCCATCGCGCTGTCGGCCTTCACACCCGTCCAGAACAGCAGGTAGACCACGAAGAGCACGATCAGGGTGCCCACGGTGATGCACAGTTCACTGATCGTCCTGACGACCACTCGCACCGACACAAGGTCCCCCCGGCGGCAGTTACTCCACGGGCTTCGCGTAGTGGAGATCCACTGTGCCCGAGTAGCCGGGAAGAGTCACCGTCCCGTTCTCCTCGACTTTCCAGCCGAGCCCGTAGACGTTGACGTACACCATGTAGTTCTGGATCGCCTTGGACGCGGCGAGCGCGTCTTGCAGCTTCTGCGGGTCCCCGACGGCGGTGATCTTGTACGGGGGTGAGTAGACGCGGCCCTGGAGGATCAGGGTGTTGCCGACGCAGCGCACGGCGCTCGTGGAGATCAGGCGCTGGTCCATCACCTTGATGCCCTGGGCGCCGCCCTGCCACAGGGCGTTCACCACCGCCTGCAGATCCTGCTGGTGGATGACCAGGTAGTCGGGCTGCGGCTCGGGATAGCCGGGCAGCTTGGCCGTGGCGTTCGGCGGGGCGTCGTTGAGGGTGACCGTGACAGCCTTGCCCTTGAGCTTCTGGGTGCCCGCGTTCTTCTCCAGGGCGGCGAGCTTGGCGTCCTCGGCCTTGCTGCTGCCGTCCTCGCGCCCTGCGAGCCCGTCCACCTCGTCGCGCAGGACACCGTTGGAGTCGTCCAGCGACGCGTTCTTGTGGCTGCGCTCCTGGATCAGGTCGGAGAGCTTCAGCAAAGACGTGTCCGTGCGGATATTGGTGCCCTTGGCCGTATTGAAGCTGGTGAAGAAAATAAGGCCGGCCAGGGCGAACACGGCCGCGGTCAGTACGCGTACAGGCCGGAAACGGCGCGTACCGGCAGGACTGGAACCCGTCCCGGGGGAGTCGGCAGAATTGCTCAACGTACCCTTATCTCCTTCGGCGCCGCGGAAGCACTACGCTAACGGACGCCCGGGGGAGCGCTCAGTGTCCCCTTGTACGCTGCCCCGGAGCCCGCCCCAGTTCCCTGCGCGGCCACGCAGCGCATCGACAGGAGAGACCCTCGTGCCGAAGTCACGTATCCGCAAGAAGGCCGACTACACGCCGCCCCCGGCGAAGCAGGCGACCAATATCAAGCTGACCAGTCGCGGCTGGGTCGCACCGGTCATGCTGGCCATGTTCCTCATCGGCCTCGCCTGGATCGTCATCTTCTATGTGACGGACGGCTCCCTGCCGATCGACGCCCTCGACAACTGGAACATCGTGGTCGGCTTCGGCTTCATCGCGGCGGGATTCGGCGTCTCCACGCAGTGGAAGTAGCGGCTCGGAAGGCCCTGGAAAGCCCCAGGGAAGTAGCTCTGCCCAGGGCTATCCACTGAGTTATCCACAGCTACCGTCCACAGTCGTCCACAGCGGTGGAAAAAGAACGACGATCTGTGGATAACTCATCCGAGGTTGACGCCGGTGTGACTGACCTACCGGGATCCGTAAGCCTGTTCGCCCCCTGTCCGACCTGGGGAAACTCGGGTCAGCGACAGGGGGCACAGCTGTTCCCGTACAGCATGCACAAGATCCGCCACGATCTGTGGACAACATCGGTCTCTCAGGTGAGCTGAGCGGTCCTGACCAGCGCCGCGACCACCACAGCGGCCAGGACCAGAGCACACACGCCGTACTGGATAAGGTTCCGGCGCTCGCGCGGCGCGTGGACCATCGTGTAGCCGATGAGCACGCCGCCGACGAGGCCGCCGATGTGCGCCTGCCAGGCGATGTTGCTCCACCCGAAGGTGAAGATCAGGTTGATCACCAGCAGGGCGATGACAGGACGCATGTCGTAGTTGAGCCGGCGCATGAGGACGGCGGTCGCGCCGAACAGGCCGAAGATCGCGCCGGAGGCGCCGAGCGACGGCTGGTTGGGGGCGGCGATGAGGTAGGTGAGCGCGCTGCCTGCGAGGCCCGAGACGAAGTAGAGGGCGACGTAGCGGGCGCGGCCGAGGGCCGCTTCCAGGGGGCCGCCGATCCACCAGAGGCTGAGCATGTTGAACAGGATGTGGATGTAGCTGCCGTGCAGGAACATCGCCGTGAGCATCCGGTACCACTGGCCTTCGGCGACGCCTTGCAGCTGCCCGGAGAGCCAGGCGCGGCCGAAGAGGTCGAAGTGGTCGGTGAAGCTGTCGCCTACCGACAGCTGGACCAGGAAGACGGCGAGGTTGACGCCGATCAGGATTTTGGTGACGAGCCGGGGGTCGGCGGTGACGGTGCCGCCGGCGAGGGTGCGGGGCTGGGTGGCGGCCGGGGAGTGGCCGGTGCCGGAGCCGCCGCGGACGCACTCGGGGCACTGGAAGCCGACGGAGGCGCTGACCATGCACTCGGGGCAGATCGGGCGCTCGCAGCGGGCACAGCGGATGCCGGTCTCGCGGTCCGGGTGCCGGTAGCAGGTGGGCAGGCTCTGGGCGTCCTGCGGTCCCTGGTCCCGCGGGCCCTGCGGGCTGCCTGGCGCCTCGTCCATGGGGTCCCCTCAATCTCCGTACGACGGCCCGCGCGCGGGCTCACGGGGCTTGTGTGCGCAACGCGCCGCCCCGTCCATCCTTACGGATGAACGGGGCGTTTGGTTCCCTGCGGGAGCCTTCGGACTCGGCGCTGAGAGTCCGGTGGTCGGACTCGGCGCTGCGAGTCCAGTAAGTCCGTGGTGCGAGCCCGCGGGCTCAGCCCTCGCGGGTCTCGACAACGACCGACTCGATGACGACGTCGTTGACCGGGCGGTCGGTGCGCGGGTTGGTCTGGGCGCTCGCGATGGTGTCCACGACCTTCTGGCTGGCCGCGTCGGTGACCTCGCCGAAGATGGTGTGCTTGCGGGTCAGCCAGGCCGTCGGGGAGACGGTGATGAAGAACTGCGAGCCATTGGTGCCCGGGCCGGCGTTGGCCATGGCCAGCAGGTAGGGCTTGTCGAAGGCGAGGTCCGGGTGGAACTCGTCCTCGAACTGGTAGCCGGGACCGCCGGTGCCGTTGCCCAGCGGGTCACCGCCCTGGATCATGAAACCGCTGATCACCCGGTGGAAGACCGTGCCGTCGTAGAGCTTGTCCGTGGACTTCGCGCCCGTCTCCGGGTTGACCCACTCACGCTCGCCCTTGGCAAGCTCGACGAAGTTCCGGACCGTCTTGGGCGCGTGGTTCGGCAGCAGCCGGACTGCGATGTCGCCGTGGTTGGTCTTCAGGGTGGCGTAAAGCTGCTCAGCCACGATCTGCCTTCCGTTGCCTTCTTTTGACTCCCCGATCCTCGCATGGTCGGCGCCGCTCGTCGCCCGACCACCACCTCTGGGCGAATGCCGGGGCGTCGTGCTTGCAGAAATACAGTCGAGTGGCCCCGGGACGGGGGCGCGTCGCGGCGATCCGTGGCATTGTCGACGACAAGCTCCTGTTGCCCCGTATTCATCCGCTATCTCACTTGATCGACACCTGACCGGCTCTCGGTTCGGAGTCACCCTGATTCAAGTACCCGTGACCCGGATGCCCGCCCTCACATGCCCCGGACCGCTCGGGCGGGCATGATCCCGATAAGGGTGGAAAGGTGAACTGTGTGTCATTGGGGGTACCCGGACCCCCGACGTACGCCACCGAGGAGGAGGAAACCCGTGACCCGCATTGACAGCGTGCGCGCCGCGACCGGCTCGGCGAAGGACAGCGTGCTGCACGCCGCGGAAGTGGTGGCGCCTTACGCCGACACGGCCAAGGACAGGGCCTCGCAGTATGCGCACGAGGCGCGCGTCCGGCTCGCGCCGAAGGTGTCGCAGGCCGCTGGACAGGCCCGCGTGCAGTACGACGCCCATCTCGCGCCGCGTTTTGAGCAGGCCCGTACGCAGGCTCGCACGCATGTGCCGCCGAAGGTCGACCAGGCCGCTCATGTGGCCGCCGTCCGTACCCGCAAGGCGGCTCGTCAGGCCGCCGACTATTCCAAGCCGAGGATCGAGCAGGCGGTGGCCGCGGCCCAGCCCGTTCGGGAGGAGGCTGTATCACGCGGTGCGGCGGCGGTGGCCGCGCTGCGCGGCCAGGTCTCGTCGAAGGAAATCCAGAAGCTGGTCCGCAAGCACGAGCGGCGGGCGAAGGCCGGCCGTCTCGCGAAGGGGCTGGCCGTCCTGGGCGTTCTGGCGGGTGGCGCTTTCGCCGCCTGGAAGTGGTGGGACAAGCAGGCCAACCCCGACTGGCTGGTCGAGCCGCCCGCCGCAACCGAGGTCCCGGTGGGTGAGCGCCTGGCGTCGGTCGACGGTAGCGGTCAGCCCACTCTCGATCCCGAGGTTCAGGCCAAGGAAGCCGACGAGGAAGCGGCGGACCGCGACGACCGCCACTGAACCCGTCCTCAACATCGCCGTGGGGCAGGAGACTTCGTCTTCTGCCCCACGGCGATGTTTCACGTGGAACGGGCGATGACGCCGGCGCGGGGTGATTTACGCACAACCCCTCGATGACGTTTGCAACGGCCCCCGCGTGCAGGATCCGTGCAGACTTTGTTGACGGAATGCGATGGTCCGGCTACACGGCACCGCTCCCGCCAGCCCACACAAGGCATCCGCACGGACGTACGTCCAGCGCGTGCCGACACCGACCGTCGGAACGGCGTGCATGCGGACATCGCACCCCGGACTTGTTTGCGCAAAGAAATGCAACGCATGCAAAGATCATCCCGTGACTCAGGTCACCGCACGGGGGAGAAAATGGGCATAAAAAAACCGGCCAGGCCGCCGCGAGGGGCGTCTGACCGGTCCGAGGTGTGGAGCCTAGGGGAGTCGAACCCCTGACATCTGCCATGCAAAGACAGCGCTCTACCAACTGAGCTAAGGCCCCGTAAGAGGAACGTCCGACCGCAGAAACACCCTGCCGACGAGCGTCGCAGACCAGAGTACCGGGTCATCGCCGGGATCTCGCAAAAAGATGGGGGCTCCCCGTGGACGACCACTCTCCGTAGGATGCTCGACGTGGTTCGCTACAGCGAACCGCGGTATTTGGGGAAGCGATGGGGAGACGCAATGGACGCCGCACAGCAGGAAGCGACCGCAAGAGCCCGGGAGCTGCAGCGGAACTGGTACGGGGAGCCGCTGGGGGCGCTCTTCCGTAGGCTCATCGACGATCTGGGGCTCAACCAGGCGCGTCTCGCCGGGGTGCTGGGGCTGTCCGCGCCCATGCTGTCGCAGCTGATGAGCGGTCAGCGCGCCAAGATCGGCAATCCCGCGGTGGTCCAGCGAGTGCAGCTGCTGCAGGACCTGGCGGGGCAGGTCGCCGACGGCAGCGTCAGCGCCGCCGAGGCGACCGAGCGCATGGACGAGATCAAGAGGTCGCAGGGGGGATCGGTGCTGAGCAACACCACGCAGTCGACGACCAGTTCGGGAGCGCCCACGGTCAAGCGTGTGGTCCGGGAGATCCAGTCGCTGCTGCGCTCGGTGGCAGCCGCCGGGGACATCATCGACGCGGCGGACACCCTCGCCCCGAGCCACCCGGAACTGGCAGAGTTCCTCCGGGTCTACGGCGCCGGCCGTACCTCCGACGCGGTCGCGCACTACCAGTCCCACCAGAGCTGAGCAGGCCGCCCGGCCGCCGAACGCCCGGTCGCGGGAGGCCCGTTACAGCTTCCAGCCGCCGCACGTCAGGCAGCCGGGCACCTCGGAAGAGGCCTCCGGACCGACCGCCGAAGGGGAGCGACGCACGACGATGGGTGAGGTCTTCGCCGGCCGGTACGAACTGGTCGACCCGATCGGACGCGGGGGAGTCGGTGCGGTCTGGCGCGCCTGGGACCACCGGCGGCGGCGGTATGTGGCCGCCAAGGTGCTGCAGCAGAGCGACGCGCACGCGCTGCTGCGTTTCGTGCGGGAGCAGGCGCTGCGGATCGACCATCCCCATGTGCTGGCTCCCGCCAGCTGGGCCGCCGACGACGACAAGGTCCTGTTCACCATGGATCTGGTCGCCGGGGGCTCTCTGGTCCACCTGGTCAACGACTACGGCCCGCTGCCTCCTTCGTTCGTCTGCGTCCTGCTCGACCAGCTGCTTGCGGGCGTCGCCGCCGTGCATGCGGAGGGGGTCGTGCACCGGGACATCAAACCCGCCAACGTGCTGCTCGAAGCGACCGGCACCGCACGGCCACGGCTGCGCCTGTCCGACTTCGGCATCGCGATGCGGTTGGGCGAGCCCCGGCTGACGGAGACCAACTACGTGGTCGGAACGCCGGGTTACCTCGCTCCCGAGCAGATGATGGGTGCTGAACCGGACTTCCCGGCCGATCTGTTCGCCGTGGCCCTGGTCGCCCTGTATCTGCTGGAGGGCGCCAAACCCGATGCCAAGGCGCTGATCGAGTACTTCTCCGAGAACGGCACGCCGTCCGCTCCTCGGGGCATACCGGAACCGCTGTGGCAGGTCGTGGCCACGCTGCTGCAGCCCGACCCGCACGCGCGGTTCCGCACCGCCACGGGGGCGCGCAAGGCGCTCGCCTCGGCTGCCGAGTTGCTGCCCGAGCCGGGCCCCGACGACGAGCTGATCGAGGTCTTCGACCAACTCGGAGCGCTCCCGGAGGGGTTCGGCCCGCACGGGCCTCTCGGGGCGCCTTCCGACTCCACCCCGGACACCGGCCACGAAACCGGCACCGACACCGGGTCGGGGCGCCAGCGCTCGGGCACGCTGTCTCACGGGCCCGTTTCCGGGGACGCCTGGCCCCGGTCCAGCACCGGGAGCGTAAACGCGGGACCGCTCACCGGTCACATACGACCGGAGTCCCGAGCCAGTGACGTAGAGCCGGCG
>NZ_JBEZKJ010000014.1:94071-129761 GCF_040651675.1 Streptomyces sp. NPDC048415
TTTCGTCCCCGGCGAGGTACGGCCGGAGCCCGCTCCGGGCGATGCACGGCCGGAGTCCGCTCCCGGCGACGTACGGCCGGAGTTCGTCCCCGGCGAGGTACGGCCGGAGCCCGCTCCGGGCGATGCACGGCCGGAGTCCGCTCCCGGCGACGTACGGCCGGAGTTCGTCCCCGGCGACGTACGGCCGAAGGCCGCCCCCGGCGCGGTACGGCCGAAGTTTGTCCCCGGCGACGCAACGCCGCCGCCCGTCACCGGCCAGGTCCCCCCGCCACCGTCCGCGATGTCGGACACCGGCAGCTTTCACCTACCGCCACCGCGGCCGACCGCTCCCGAGGCGGGGCCTCGACCGGAGCCCCAGCAGACCTGGCGCGAGGAAGGGCAGACGCCCACTCCCCCCACCGCGGTCGCGCTCCCGGCGCCAACTCCCCCGTACACCCCGCCCACTCCCACCACTCGGTCCCCGCAAGTTCCGCCTCGGGCGGCGGCGGCGATTCCGCAGGACCGAGCACGGCGAGCGCGGCGTGCACGGCCGCGGCCCGGGCCGCCCGCGAAGGTGGCCGTACCGATGCTGCTCCTGGCGCTGGCCTGCTTCGCGGTGGGCTTCTGGGCGCTGACCCGGATCTGAAAGGGCCCGCGGCCTACCAGCCCCGGGGCTCCCAGGGCGCCGGCACCGGTGCCGAGGCCGTGGTCGCGTCTTCCGGCGCCGGGACCGCCCGCCTTCGCGCGGCCACCGTCCACACGCCGAGCGTCAGCACGAGCAGGCTCCCCGTGCCGATCGCGCCCACGGCGACCACCTTCATGGTTCCGCCGCCGGCACTGCCACCAGTATCAGGCTCACCGCCCGCCGTGCCGTCGGACGCCTCGACGGAGTCCCCCGCCGGGACGTCGAACGCGTCACGTGGCTCGGCCCGCCCCGCGTACTCCGGCCCCGCCCGTGCCGCCCCGTTCACGCGCACGTGCAGCGTCAGGCCGAACGGACCGTCACCGAACTTGTCGGCGACCTGCGCGGCGAGATGGACCACGAGGTAGTACGAGCCTGCGAACCGCATCCCGCTCACGCGGTCGTTGAGGGCGTAGCGGTTCTCGTACGCGACGGGAGGCAGGGGGTCGAGCGCGGCCGACCGCTGGCCGCCGTCGTATCCGGAGCCGACGTCGTCGACGAGGCCGCGTACGGGGTTGTAGAGGGCCATGACGAGCGCGGTGCCCACGTAGCCGTCGCCGCCGGTCGAACTGCCCAGGTCCGCGGTGGCGTACAGCTGTTGTCCCCAGTCGACCGGCACCTTGTAGAAGAGCGTCTGTCCGGGGCTGATGCCGTCCTGCCAGTTTCCCTGCCTCAGCGCGCTCGCCGTGCCGAAGCCCGCGCCGCCGCTGCGACGCTTCGGTTGGCCGGGGAGGGCGTCGGGCGACGCGGAATTCCAAGCTTCCGGGGCGCTCGTCGAACCGGCCGCCTTCTTCAGGCCCGGCTCCGAGACATAGGTGAGCTCCAGGTCCCAGTCACCGGCCGAGGAGCCCGTCGTACCGCTGCGTTCGACGACTACGTAGTACGTCCCCGGCGCTTGGCAGGCGTACTGCTTGCCGCCCGTCTCGCGGGACGCCCAGGCGGCGACGGGGTGCGGGCTCTGGGTCGCGCCGAAGTGGGCGGTTCCGGAGAAGGAGCAGTCGCGGCTGTTGCCGTCCTGCACGGACACTTTCACGCCGTCCGAGTAGGAGACCGTCGTGCCGGGCCGTGGGACGGCGGTGGCGGAGACGTACGCGTTGGACGTGGCGTCCAGTTCGAGGCGGTAGTAGAGCTTGGCGGCCCTGCGTATGGAGCTCTTGTATGCCTTGCCCGGTTCAAGTCGTACGGAGCCGGTGGTGTCCGCGGCGCCTTCGACGGTCGTGGCGTTCTCGGGGAAGGCGTACGGCTTGGGTGCGGCGGCCGCCACTGTTGTCCGCGTGCCGGCCACCACCGTCTGCTGACCACCGGCCACGGCAGCCGCCGGGCTCGCCGTCCCTGTAGCCCCCGCCGTCGCGCACAGCGCCACGGTGGCGGAGGCGAGCGCCCGTCCGTGCCACCGCATCACACGCCACCCCTTCACCTGCCACGCCTCTTCGTAGCCCACCGTCATGGCGTCGGAGGCTCGGATCGTGGCCCATCCTGCCCCGTCGGCCGCCGAGCCATCCTCGGTATCGCTGGGCGCGGCCGAAAGGGCACCCTTCAACTCCTCGATTTTTGCCAGAGCAACCAATTCGTTCGCGTACGCGAATCGGACAACACAAAACCCCGACCGCGAAGGCGGCCGGGGTCTGCTCTGAGACTGTTGTCGATACTCACGAACCCGTGGGCACGGAGTCAGTCGCCTCCGTCCACAGATCCTGCTCGGCGCGATCCGCCTGGATCTGGCGGTACACGAGGAGCCCGCCGATGGCGGCCAGTGCGACCAGGAGAAGCTTCTTCACCGCGCGACCTCGTCTTTCGTTGACGTAGGGGACCTCTGGCGCCCGACTATACACACCGACCGATATCGATCGGTGACCTGGATCGGAGCTCAACTCCGCCCCGGCGCGCAGCAGTAGAACCGGACGCGACCGCTCCGATCGCAGGGTGATCACACTTCACAGACGGTGACTTTTACTGTCATTTCTCCCTTTTCTGGTCTCTTGCGGCCATCCGGGTGGTGTTGATCGGAACATCGACGCGCCACGGGCGTCGGTCCACCACTTCGCGGCCCACATACACATCATGAGGAAAGTACGCAAATCGCCTGACCCGAAAGTGAGGGGCCATGACCCAGAACAAGGTCATGAAGCTGTGGACCGCCATCGTCACCGCCTTCCTGGCGCTGTGCACGACGCTCGGACTCATCACGACCACCGCGGCCGCGGCAGTACCGCAGACCGGGACGGCTCGCAACAGCGCGGCCTCCGTGACGGTGCCGGCGATGTCCTACTCGACCTGGTCCTACAGCCGGGCCCTGCCCCCCACGATGAAGCAACGCATCCGCGCCGAGGCCCACGGATCCTCGCCGCGCTGCCGCCACCGCCCGACAGCGGACGACGCCACGGCGGACCTCGCCGCCCTCTGCGGCCCGCAGACCCCTGCCGAGGCCGACACGGAGCCCATCACGCCCCTCCAGCGCTGAGCGCGCGGCGCCACACCCCCCGGCACCCCTGACGTAGCGGCGAACTTGCGTACAAAGCCACACAGGGCGAAGGCCCGGCAACTCGGACGAGTTGCCGGGCCTTCGGTGTATCCGGGCCGCAGCAGGACCACCTCCGTGTCGTGGAGATCACCGCAGAATGCCTCGAACTGCTCGACAAAGCCGAGCACGCCCTCGCCGCGGACGAGAACGAGGTGCTCGCCGCACTCGACGAAGCTCACCGCGGGACCCTGAACAGCCTGCTGCAGCAGGCGGCGAACGGTGAGAGCAGCTGCACCTAGGCCCTGGGCGACTACTAGCAGTTTTTCTCTTCCGGGCCTTATCCACATGGGGCGCGCGTCGGCGTCGGCAGCGCCGAGCGGGCCGAAGGCAGGAGCGCGGGCGCAGAGATGTCAGCCGCAGACGGCAAAGACCCCCAAGCCTGATCGGCTGGGGGTCTTTGTGCTGGTGGGGCTAACAGGATTTGAACCTGTGGCCTCATCCTTATCAGGGATGCGCTCTAACCAACTGAGCTATAGCCCCGCCGCGCTCTGCGGTGTGTGTCCCGCGCGCTGACCTCTGAAGATTAGCGCACGACGCGGCCAGTCCCAAAATCGATAGTCGCGAGACGTTTGAAGAGACCGTCACTCGTCCTCGGCGAGCGTCAGCTCGACACCGCCGACGAAGCCGGCGGAGAGGTTGTAGATGAACGCGCCGAGGGTGGCGAGCGCGGTGGCGAGGACGACGTCGATGACCGCGATGATCGACGTGAACATCAGGACGTGCGGGAGCGAGAGGAAGGACTGGAGGTCGAATCCGTTGGAATCGTTCGAGCCCGTCGCCTCGGAGATCGTGCCGCCGACGGTCGAGAAGACGCCCATGGCGTCCATGACCATCCACAGCACCGCGGCCGCCACCACCGTGCAGATGCCGAGCGCGATGGAGAGCAGGAAGCTGACCTTCATCACCGACCACGGGTCGGCCTTGGCCACCCGCAGCCGCGCCTTGCGCGTACGCGGCGTGGTGCGCGCTCCGGTACGCGGTCGGCGTACCGCGCCGGACGGCGGCTGAGCCGAGTACGCCTGCGGCGGGTGGTACGGCTGTCCGGGCTGCTGCTGCCGCTCTCCCGGAAGGGGGGAGCCGGGCGGCGGTGAGCCCGGAAGCGGCGAGCCGGGCGCCGCGGGCGCCCCTGCCGGGGCCGCCTGTCCGCCCGCGTACTGCTGCTGGGCCTGCGGGCCTCGGGTGTCCGTCACAGTTCCCCCCTGGGATCCATGAGAGTCATGGGAGTCGGTCGTATCCGTGGCGGGGCCACGGCCGCCGTCCGTTTCCGTACCGGTCGATCCGGCGCCCGTGGCTCCGCTCACGATGACTCACTCCTCGCGCTACTCGGCCGAGGACGGCTCGCCCTCTTCCGTACCGACGGCCTCGACGCCCTCGACGGCCTCGTCCACGGCGCCCTCGCCGTCGACTTCCTCCGCCTCGCGACCGGCCTCGGCGTTACGAGCGATACCGACCACGGCATCGCGCTTGCCCAGGTTGATCAGTTGGACGCCCATGGTGTCACGACCTGTCTCCCTGACCTCGTTGACTCGCGTACGAATCACACCGCCCGACAGTGTGATGGCGAGGATTTCGTCGGTCTCCTCGACCACCAGAGCGCCGACGAGCGAACCGCGGTCCTCGACGATCTTGGCGGCCTTGATGCCGAGGCCGCCGCGACCCTGGACGCGGTACTCGTCGACGTTGGTCCGCTTCGCGTACCCACCGTCTGTGGCAGTGAACACGAACGTACCGGGTCGAACAACATTCATCGAGAGCAGCTGGTCGCCCTCGCGGAAACTCATTCCCTTGACGCCCGAGGTCGCGCGGCCCATGGGGCGCAGCGCGTCGTCCGTCGCGGTGAACCTGATCGATTGGGCCTTCTTGCTGATCAGAAGCAGATCGTCTTCGGCCGAGACGAGTTCCGCTCCGATCAGTTCGTCGTCGGAACCGTCCGCCGTCTCACGGAGGTTGATGGCGATGACGCCGCCCGAGCGGGGCGAATCGTAATCCTTCAGGGGGGTCTTCTTCACGAGGCCGCCCTTGGTGGCCAGGATCAGATAGGGCGCCGCTTCGTAGTCGCGGATCGCGAGGATCTCGGCGATCGCCTCGTCCGGCTGGAAGGCCAGGAGGTTGGCGACATGCTGTCCACGCGCGTCACGCCCGGCGTCCGGGAGTTCGTACGCCTTGGCGCGGTAGACGCGTCCCTTGTTGGTGAAGAACAGCAGCCAGTGGTGTGTCGTCGACACGAAGAAGTGGTCGACGATGTCGTCCTGCTTCAGCTTCGTGCCGCGTACGCCCTTGCCGCCGCGCTTCTGCGAGCGGTAGTCCTCGGTCTTGGTCCGCTTGATGTAGCCGCCGCGCGTGATGGTGACGACGATGTCCTCTTCGGCGATCAGGTCCTCCATGGACATGTCGCCGTCGAAGGGAACCAGCTTGGAGCGGCGGTCGTCGCCGAACTTCTCGACGATCGCGGCGAGTTCCTCGCTGATGATGCCGCGCTGGCGCACCGGCGAGGCGAGGATCGCGTTGTACTCGCGGATCTTCGCCTGGAGCTCGTCGTGCTCCTGGACGATCTTCTGGCGCTCCAGGGCGGCGAGGCGGCGCAGCTGCATCTCGAGGATGGCGTTGGCCTGGATCTCGTCGATCTCCAGGAGGCCCATCAGACCCTCACGCGCGATCTCGACGGTGTCGCTGCGCCGGATCAGCGCGATGACCTCGTCGATGGCGTCCAGGGCCTTGAGGAGGCCGCGCAGGATGTGCGCGCGCTCCTCGGCCTTGCGCAGCCGGAACCTCGTACGGCGGACGATGACCTCGATCTGGTGCGTCACCCAGTGGCGGATGAACGCGTCGAGCGACAGCGTGCGCGGTACGCCGTCCACCAGCGCCAGCATGTTGGCGCCGAAGTTCGTCTGCAGGTCGGTGTGCTTGTAGAGGTTGTTCAGGACGACCTTGGCGACGGCGTCGCGCTTCAGGACGATGACCAGCCGCTGGCCCGTGCGGGACGACGTCTCGTCTCGGACGTCCGCGATGCCGCCGATCTTGCCGTCCTTGACGAGGTCGGCGATCTTCTGGGCGAGGTTGTCGGGGTTGACCTGGTACGGGAGCTCGGTGACCACCAGGCACTGGCGGTTCTGGATCTCCTCGACCTCGACGACCGCGCGCATCGTGATGGAGCCACGGCCCGTGCGGTAGGCCTCTTCGATGCCCTTTCGACCCACTACTAGGGCACCACTCGGGAAATCGGGGCCCTTGATGCGCTCGATCAGGGCGTCCAGGAGCTCCTCGTGGGAGGCCTCGGGGTTCTCCAGGTACCACTGGGCGCCGGCTGCGACCTCGCGCAGGTTGTGCGGCGGAATGTTGGTCGCCATGCCGACCGCGATGCCCGCCGAACCGTTGATCAGCAGGTTCGGGAAACGGGCGGGCAGGACGGTCGGCTCCTGGGAGCGGCCGTCGTAATTGTCCGTGAAGTCGACGGTCTCCTCGTCGATGTCGCGGACCATCTCCATGGACAGCGGCATCATCTTGCACTCGGTGTACCGCATGGCGGCGGCCGGGTCATTGCCAGGAGAGCCGAAGTTGCCGTTGGAGTCCACCAGCGGCATCCGCATCGACCACGGCTGCGCCAGTCGTACGAGTGCGTCGTAGATCGAGGAGTCGCCGTGCGGGTGGTAGTTGCCCATGACGTCGCCGACGACGCGGGCGCACTTGTAGAAGCCCTTCTCGGGCCGGTAGCCGCCGTCGTACATGGCGTACAGGACGCGGCGGTGGACGGGCTTGAGACCGTCCCGTACGTCGGGCAGCGCGCGCGACACGATGACGGACATCGCGTAGTCGAGGTACGAGCGCTGCATCTCGGTCTCGAGCCCGACGGGCTCGACACGCAGAGTGATCTCGCCCTCTTCTTCAGGAGTGCTGGGGGTGTTCTCGTCGGCCATTGCTGGTGAAGATCCTTTCTGGCGGTCAGCTGAGACCGACTCAGATGTCGAGGAAGCGGACGTCCTTGGCGTTGCGCTGGATGAACGCGCGGCGCGCCTCGACGTCCTCGCCCATCAGGACCGAGAACAGATCGTCGGCCTGGGCGGCGTCGGCGAGGGTGACCTGGCCGAGGACGCGGTGCTCCTGGTCCATCGTGGTGATGCGCAGCTCCTCGGCGTTCATCTCGCCGAGGCCCTTGAAGCGCTGGACGGAGTCGTCCCTGACGCGCTTGCCGTTCTGGCGGCCCAGCTCGATCAGCGCGTCACGCTCGCGGTCCGAGTACGCGTACTCGAAGTCGTCCCGGCCCCACTTGATCTTGTAGAGCGGCGGGCGCGACAGGAAGACGTGCCCGGCCTCGACCAGCGGCCGCATGAAGCGGAACAGGAAGGTCAGCAGCAGCGTGTTGATGTGCTGGCCGTCGACGTCGGCGTCCGCCATCAGAATGATCTTGTGATAGCGGAGCTTCTCGATGTCGAAGTCCTCGTGGACTCCCGTGCCGAAGGCCGAGATCAGCGCCTGGATCTCCTGGTTCTGCAGGATCTTGTCGAGCCGCGCCTTCTCGACGTTGAGGATCTTTCCCCGAATCGGGAGGATCGCCTGGTACTGCGGGTTGCGGCCGGACTTGGCCGAGCCGCCGGCGGAGTCACCCTCGACGATGAAGATCTCGCACTTGGTGGGGTCGTTCGACTGGCAGTCGGAGAGCTTGCCCGGCAGGGACGCCGACTCGAGGAGGCCCTTGCGGCGGGTGAGGTCGCGCGCCTTGCGGGCCGCCACGCGCGCGGTGGCCGCCTGGATGGACTTGCGGATGATGTCCGAAGCCTCGTTCGGATTGCGGTCCAGCCAGTCCGTCAGGTGCTCGTGCACGACCTTCTGGACGAAGGTCTTCGCCTCGGTGTTGCCCAGCTTGGTCTTGGTCTGGCCCTCGAACTGGGGCTCGCCGAGCTTGATCGAGATGATCGCGGTCAGACCCTCGCGGATGTCGTCACCCGTGAGGTTGTCGTCCTTCTCGCGCAGCAGCTTCTTGTCGCGCGCGTACCGGTTGATGAGACCGGTGAGCGCCGCGCGGAAGCCCTCCTCGTGCGTACCGCCCTCGTGCGTGTTGATGGTGTTGGCGAAGGAGTACACACCCTCGCTGTAGCCGCTGTTCCACTGCATCGCGACCTCGAGGGAGAGCATGCGCTCCTTGTCCTCGGCCTCGATGTCGATCACGGAGGGGTGGATCACATCACCCTTGCGGGAGTTGAGATACGTCACGAAGTCGACGATGCCGCCTTCGTAGTGGTACGAGACGGTCTTGACTTCGGCCTTCTCGTCCGCCCCGGCCTCGTCGGCGCCGGCCGTGGCCTTCGCCGACTCACGCTCGTCAGTGAGTGTGATCGTCAAACCCTTGTTGAGGAACGCCATCTCCTGAAAGCGCCGCGAGAGCGTCTCGAAGGAGTAGTCCGTGGTCTCGAAGATGTCGCCGTCGGCCCAGAAGGTGACCGACGTGCCGGTCTCTTCGATGGCCTCGTGCTTGGCGAGCGGGGCCGTCGGGGCGCCCAACTTGTAGTCCTGCGTCCAGCGGTAGCCGTCGGTCTTGACCTCGACGGCCACCTTCGAGGACAGCGCGTTCACGACGGAGACGCCCACGCCGTGCAGACCACCGGAGACCGCGTACCCGCCGCCACCGAACTTGCCGCCCGCGTGCAGCACGGTCAGCACGACCTCGACGGCCGGCTTGTTCTCGGAAGGGACGATGCCCACCGGGATACCGCGGCCGTTGTCGACGACGCGCACACCACCGTCGGCGAGGATCGTGACGTCGATGGTGTCGGCGTGCCCGGCCAACGCTTCGTCGACAGAGTTGTCCACCACCTCGTACACGAGGTGGTGGAGTCCGCGCTCACCGGTCGAGCCGATGTACATACCGGGTCGCTTGCGGACCGCGTCCAGACCCTCGAGGACGGTGATGGCGCTGGCGTCGTACGAGGAGGTGACCTCGCCGTTCGAGGTGGTGGCCTCGCCGTTCGCGCCGGCGTCGGTGGAGGGGATGTTCTCGTTGGGGTTGCCGGAATCGGCCACGAAGCGCCCTTTCTGGCACAGCACAAACCAGGCTCGTCGGCGGGTTGCCGGAGCGGCTGCGGCATGTTGCGTTGGTAAGCCTTGATCAGCGTTGCTCGGTGTGTCCCACAAGTGAGGCGGGATTAGCTTCCAGTCTACCGGTAGCGCCGACAGTGATGGGGGTTTGCCGGTACCTGAGTCCGCATGTGCCGCCCTGAACCGGTCTTGGCCGACTCCCCATATGCGGACCCGGGCTCAAAGAGGCTCACAGCGGCACTCAGCGCTTCCGGGTGTCAACCCTTGGCTACTGCGGAGTCAGGTCGGCGTTCGCAACCGCGTGGGGTCCGTGGGACCGGAGCGTGCGGTCGCCTGGGATCGCGGCGTGCGGTCGCCTGTGACTGCCGCGTGCGGTCGCCCGGGATCGCCGCCCGATGCCGGGCACAGCCACGCGCGGCCGACGCTCACCGCAGCCCGCCGTCACCCGTAGGTGTCGCCGGGACCCGTACTCCCGGGGGCGCGCAGGGGCCCGAAGCGGCGCGCGGGGCCGCCCGGACCCTGCACCTTGATCAGGCGCACCGTGCCGTGCCCGAGGTCCTGGTTCAGCCGGGCGACCAACTGCGGGGCGAGCAGGCGCAGCTGGGTGGCCCAGGCGGTCGAGTCGCACTGCACGGTCAGCACCCGCTCGTCCTCGTCGTAGCGCTGCGGCACACAGTGCTTGGCCAGGTCGTCGCCGACGATCTGCGGCCAGCGGCCCATCACACCGCCCACCGCGGCCGGGGTCTCCCAGCCGCGCTCGGTGAGCAGCCGGTTGATGGCGGCACCGAGCGCCATGGGGTCGCGCCCATCGGCGCGCGCGCCGGAGCGCAGGCCACCGCCGCGCCGCGCCTGCTTCCTCTGCTGCGCCGCGTCCCCGCGCGCGCGTGCCTGCTCTTTCGCGGCGCGCAGCGCCACGCGCGCGAGGTCGACGCCGGAGGGCTCGGGGGTTGTTCCACGGGGCTGCTGGGCGGCGGGCGTTTCGTCGGGTGTGTTTTCCGTCATACGCGCTCCACCGTGCCCTCGGACACGGTGTACCGCGCCCCCGCCAGTACGTCCGGTACGTCGTCGTCCACCGCTGCGGTCACCAGCACCTGCTCGCCGGGAGCGACGAGTTCCGCGAGGCGCTCCCGTCTGCGGCTGTCCAGCTCCGCGAACACGTCGTCCAGGACGAGCACCGGCTCGTTGCCCTCGGCCCTGAGCAGGTCGTACGAGGCCAGCCGCAGCGCCAGCGCGTACGACCAGGACTCGCCGTGGGAGGCGTATCCCTTGGCGGGCAGCTGACCGAGTTTGAGAACCACATCGTCTCGATGAGGTCCTACGAGGGTCACGCCCCGCTCGATCTCCTGCTTGCGGACCTCCGCGAGCGCCGCCATCAGCTGCTCGTACAGGTCCTCGCGCGCGTGCGCCTCGCCGGGCGCGGACGGCCGGTACTCCAGGGCGATCGGGCCGCCGCCGGGCGCCAGCTGCTCGTACGCCTTGTCGGCCAGCGGCTGGATCGCGGCGACCAGGTCGAGCCGCTGGGCGAGCAGCTCCGCGCCCACGCGCGCGAGGTGCTGGTCCCACACGTCGAGCGTGGACAGGTCCATCGTGCGGCCGCCGTGGCGGCGGGCCAGCGCGGCCGACTTCAGGAGGGTGTTGCGCTGCTTGAGGACCCGTTCGTAGTCGGAGCGGACGCCCGCCATCCGCGGGGAGCGTGCGGTGATCAGCTCGTCGAGGAAGCGGCGCCGCTCACCGGGGTCGCCCTTGACCAGGGCGAGATCCTCCGGGGCGAACAGGACGGTGCGTACGATGCCGAGTACGTCACGGGGTCTGACCTGCGAGGATCTGTTGACGCGGGCGCGGTTGGCCTTGCCGGGGTTCAGCTCCAGCTCGATGAGCTGCTGCCGCTCACCCTGGCGGACGTTGGCGCGGATGATCGCGCGGTCCGCGCCCATGCGGACGAGGGGCGCGTCGGAGGAGACCCGGTGGCTGCCGAGGGTGGCGAGATAACCGACCGCCTCGACCAGGTTCGTCTTGCCCTGTCCGTTGGGGCCCACGAACGCGGTGACACCGGGGTCGAGCGGAACCTCGACCTCGGCGTACGAGCGGAAGTCGGCCAGCGACAGATGCGTGACGTGCATGGTCGTTCGCCGACCTCCCCCAGCGTGGTGTTTCGGGTGTTGCCCGTGGTCCGGGTCGGCCCCGGCCCCCAGGTTCTTCCCCCGGCTGTGGACAACCGGGTCAACCCCGGGTGTGAAGAACCCGGGGCGCGGATCAGGCCTTCTCGACCGCGTGGCCGCCGAACTGGTTGCGCAGCGCGGCGATCATCTTCATCTGCGGCGAGTCGTCCTGTCGCGAGGCGAAGCGCGCGAAGAGCGACGCGGTGATCGCGGGGAGCGGAACCGCGTTGTCGATGGCGGCTTCCACAGTCCAGCGGCCCTCGCCGGAGTCCTCCGCGTAGCCGCGCAGCTTGTCCAGGTGCTCGTCGTCGTCCAGCGCGTTGACGGCGAGGTCCAGCAGCCAGGAGCGAATGACGGTGCCCTCCTGCCAGGAGCGGAAGACCTCACGCACGTCCGTGACGGAGTCGACCTTCTCCAGGAGCTCCCAGCCCTCGGCGTAGGCCTGCATCATGGCGTACTCGATGCCGTTGTGGACCATCTTCGCGAAGTGGCCCGCGCCGACCTTGCCGGCGTGCACCGACCCGAAGTCGCCCTCGGGCTTGAGCGCGTCGAAGACCGGCTGCACCTTGGCGACGTTCTCGGCGGCGCCGCCATACATCAGTGCGTAGCCGTTCTCCAGGCCCCATACGCCGCCGGAAACGCCGCAGTCGACGAAACCGATGCCCTTGATGCCCAGCTCGACGGCGTGCTTCTCGTCGTCCGTCCAGCGGGAGTTTCCGCCGTCCACGACGACGTCGCCCGGCTCCAGCAGGGCGGCCAGCTCGTCGATGGTGGACTGGGTCGCGGCACCGGCCGGGACCATGACCCACACCACGCGCGGGGCCTTGAGCTTGCCCACAAGCTCTTCCAGGCTGTGGACATCGGCGAGGTCCGGGTTGCGGTCGTATCCGAGGACGGTGTGGCCTGCGCGGCGGATCCGCTCGCGCATGTTGCCGCCCATCTTGCCGAGGCCGACGAGACCGAGCTCCATCAGTTGTTCCTTAGGGTTGCGACGTGGCGTGAGGGCACTCTCGTACCTGTGTCTGAGCCTAAACCCGGACGCTCACGCACACCTGTGGGCATAGCCGCTCAGGCGTCCGCCCCACCTGCGGGTTCGCGCGCCGGGCCGACCGGACCGGCGCGCCGGGGGATCAGCCCGACAAGCGCACCGGCATGATCAGGTACTTGTAGGCCTCGTCCGCCTCGGCGTCCACGGCGGGCTTGCCGCTCAGCAGAGCGGGCTTCGTGGAGGTCGTGAACGAGAGCTGGGCCACCGGCGAGTCGATGGCGCTCAGGCCGTCGAGCAGGAACGTCGGGTTGAAGGCGATCGACACGTCGTCGCCCTCCAACTGGGCGTCGACCCGCTCCACAGCCTGTGCGTCGTCGCTCGAACCGGCCTCCAGGATCAGCACGCCCTGCTCGAAGCTCAGCCGCACCGGGGTGTTGCGCTCGGCGACCAGGGCCACACGCTTGACGGCCTCCACGAAGGGGGCGGTCTCGATCACGGCGATCGAGTTGAACTCCGTCGGGAACAGCGAGCGGTACTTCGGGAGGTCGCCTTCGAGCAGACGGGTGGTCGTACGCCGCCCGGCGCCCTCGAAGCCGATCAGGCCCTCGCCCGCGCCCGAGCCGGACAACGCCAGGATCACGCTGTCGCCGCTCGTGAGGGCCTTGGCGGTGTCCAGGAGCGTCTTGGCGGGCACCAGGGCGACCGCCGACGCATCCGGGTTCTCCGGCTTCCACAGGAATTCGCGGACCGCGAAGCGGTAGCGGTCGGTCGAGGCGAGAGTGACCGTGTCGCCCTCGATCTCGATGCGCACACCGGTCAGCACCGGCAGCGTGTCGTCGCGCCCCGCGGCGATGGCCACCTGGGCGGCCGCCGAGGCGAAGACCTCACCAGGGACGGTGCCGGTCGCCGACGGCATCTGGGGCAGCGCCGGGTACTCCTCCACAGGCAGGGTGTGGAGTGTGAATCGCGAGGAGCCGCAGACCACGGTCGCCCGTACACCGTCTGTGGAAATCTCCACCGGGCGGTTGGGCAGGGCGCGGCAGATGTCGGCGAGCAGGCGGCCGGAGACGAGGACCGTGCCCTCCTCGTCGACCTCCGCGTCCACCGAGACACGCGCCGAGACCTCGTAGTCGAAGCTGGACAGGCTCAGGGCGCCGTCGTCGGCCTTCAGAAGGAGGCCGGCGAGCACAGGCGCCGGCGGACGGGCCGGGAGGCTGCGTGCCGCCCAGGCCACTGCCTCCGCGAGTACGTCGCGTTCCACCCGGATCTTCACCGTTGCCGCCTCCGTCTGTTGCCGGCGCTCTCGCCCTGCTGGCCTTCGTCGTCTGACTCGGTGTCGCTCATCCCTGTGAGGGGAAGGCCACCGGGGACCAGTCTGACGCACCGCACTGACAGTCGGTGCCCCTCGGGGTCAAGTCGTGCCGAGCGGTACCTGAGCGTCCGAGAGCGAGTTGTGCACAGCCCCGTCTTCGAATCGATTCCCAGACTCTCTCTAGTTGGTCTTAGTAGTAGGGCCTGTGGAAACCGTGGATAACCGTGTCTTCGCAGGTCAGCATAGGTTTTTTGTCCACTGACCCTGTGGGTGGAGGCGGTGGACAACCGGGCGTCTCTGTGGACGACGAAAAGTTCTGCACACTCGATGCACAGCCTCGGCCGACTTCTCCCCAGCGTCGTCCCCAGCTTTACTGGCGTTCCCCACAGGCCAACGGGACACCTTGATGTGACGCCTTTCACTCGACACGGTGAGAGGGCGCGTCACGTTGCCGAACAGTGGACAGAGGTGTGGAGAAGCTGGGGATCACTGGGGACAACCCGGCCCGACCTGTGGGTCGACGGTGGACAACTCCCCGGGCACCCTGTGGATCTTTTCTTCGTCCACAGTCTGTGGAGAGTCTTCGTCCACGAATCCACAGGGTGCTGACCTGGTCTGATGGTCTTTCAACCAGGCCCCCTGTGGACACGATCGGGACAACTTGCCAGTCCCCAGGGTGTGGACGCCAGAAAGTCAGCAGATCTGTGGAGAGTGGCCGTAACCCGGCTCGTAATCGAACAACGAGTGCTGCGTGCGTAACCGCAGGACGACGAAGGAAGCCTCTCCGCGAGGATGGGCGGCAGCGGGCGGCCCGCCCCGTCGGAACGGCGAAGGCGCCGTCGGGAACGGCGAAAGCGTTCTCAGGAACGGCGAGGGCGCCCTCAGGAACGTGTCCCAGGGGCGCCCTCGGCGACGTACCGCCGCGTCTGTCAGCCGTTCTTGATGCGGTTCGTGAGCTCGGTGACCTGGTTGTAGATGGAGCGGCGCTCGGCCATCAGCGCGCGGATCTTGCGGTCGGCGTGCATGACGGTCGTGTGGTCGCGGCCGCCGAACTGGGCGCCGATCTTCGGCAGCGACAGGTCTGTGAGTTCGCGGCACAGGTACATGGCGATCTGCCGTGCCGTGACCAGGACGCGGCTGCGGGAGGAGCCGCAGAGGTCGTCCACCGTGAGGCCGAAGTAGTCGGCGGTGGCCGCCATGATCGCGGTCGCGGTGATCTCGGGAGCCGAGTCCTCGCCGCCGGGGATCAGGTCCTTCAGGACGATCTCCGTGAGCCCGAGATCCACGGGCTGCCGGTTGAGCGACGCGAACGCCGTTACGCGGATCAGCGCGCCCTCCAGCTCGCGGATGTTCCGCGAGATCCGGGACGCGATGAACTCCAGCACCTCCGGCGGGGCGTTGAGCTGTTCCTGCACCGCCTTCTTACGAAGGATCGCGATACGGGTCTCCAGCTCGGGCGGCTGGACGTCGGTGATCAGACCCCACTCGAAACGGTTCCGCAGCCGGTCCTCCAGCGTGACCAGCTGCTTGGGCGGCCGGTCGCTGGAGAGCACGATCTGCTTGTTGGCGTTGTGGAGCGTGTTGAAGGTGTGGAAGAACTCCTCCTGAGTCGACTCCTTGTCCGCCAGGAACTGGATGTCGTCGACGAGCAGGATGTCCATCTCGCGGTAGCGCTTGCGGAAGCTGTCGCCCTTGCCGTCGCGGATGGAGTTGATGAACTCGTTGGTGAACTCCTCGGAGCTCACGTACCGCACGCGCGTGCCGGGATACAGGCTGCGCGCGTAGTGCCCGATCGCGTGCAGCAGGTGCGTCTTGCCGAGCCCCGACTCCCCGTAGATGAAGAGGGGGTTGTACGCCTTCGCCGGCGCCTCGGCGACGGCGACCGCGGCGGCGTGCGCGAAGCGGTTCGAGGCGCCGATGACGAACGTGTCGAAGAGGTACTTCGGGTTGAGTCGCGCGGTGGGCTCACCCGGACCGGACGCCGGCGCGGGCTTCGCGGCCAGCGGGCCGGGCCCGCCGCCCGGGGAAGGCAGCGAGGGCCCGCCGCGGTGCGTCTGACCGCTGCCCGAGGGCGGCTCCTGGAGATCGCGCCGGTCAAGGCGCTGTTCGTAGTCGGAGCGCGGCTGCTCGTAGGGCGGGCGCTCCATGGACTGCGGCCGGTAGTCCTGCGAGGGCGAGGCGTACGGGTCGCGGTCCGGGAAGCCGAGGCGCTGCTGCTGCCAGCCGTAGTCGTCCTGGGAGTGTCGCGGCCAGCCGCCCGGCTCGGGGCGCTGGTAGTCCGGGTACGCGGGACGGGCTGTCGGGAGCTGGTCCGGGCGGCCGGACGGCAGCTGGTCGCCCGGGGCGCCGGGGAGCTGGTCGGGGCGGCCGCCGCGGTGGTCGTCGGCGCGGTGGCGGCCGTACCCCTCGTAGCCGTCGCGCCGCTGAGCGTCGTACGGACTGCGCTCGTCGCGCCCGTGAGGCTCGTACGCGGTGCGCTCGTCGCGCCCCTGGGGCTCGTACGGGTTGCGCTCGTCGCGGGCCTGGCCGTCGTAGCCGTGGCGTTCGTCGCGGCCCTGGCTGTCGTACGCGTTCCGGTCGTCGCGACCCTGGCTGTCGTACGTGTCGCGGCCCTGGCCTGCCCCGGAGGGGAGCTCGGGCTCCTCGTAGCGGGGCTGGGCGGGCGGCGCCGGGGCCGGGGGTTCCCCGGCGGAGTCGTCGACGGTGATCGCGATACGGATCGGGCGGCCGCACTCGCGGCTCAGGGTCTCGCTGACGATCGGCGCGAGGCGGCCTTCCAGTACGCCCTTCGCGAACTCGTTCGGGACCGCGAGCAGAGCTGTGTCCGCGACCAGCGCCAAGGGCTGGCAGCGTTTGATCCAGTGCTCGTCCTTCGCCTCGACACCCTGCCCGCGGCCCTCACCGAGAAGTTGCTCCAGTACTCGTGGCCACACTGCGGCAAGATCGGCAGGTACGTCAGCCACAGGGCACGCTCTCTCATGGGTCCCACGAACGTGTGGTTCTGGGAACAGGTTGGGAAGTCAGTCGGGTGGGGCGGAGGAACAAAACCGCTGGGGCGGCGGGAAGGGAACGAATCGGAGTTCAGCCACGGTAGTCAGGGCGACCGCTGAGGTTCAAGTTGTTGTCCCCAGCCTGTGGATAGTGTCTCTCGCCAGGTGCTGGTTTGACCGGATGGCGTAGCCCCGCGTACCGTGACCAGGTCGAGTTGTCGATGGCTGCTGCCGCCTGCCTCCGATGGGCACAGGTCACGTCGAGTGATCGGGAAGCGGTGCACTCGGGCGTTAATACGAGCTACTCGTGGGCGCACGGTGACAGCCAAGGCGGCACCCCGCCACCACCGATTCTTTCTGGAGCCCCCGAGTGAGCAAGCGCACCTTCCAGCCGAACAACCGTCGTCGGGCCAAGACCCACGGCTTCCGCCTGCGGATGCGCACCCGTGCCGGCCGCGCGATTCTCGCGAACCGTCGTGGCAAGGGTCGCGCCAGCCTTTCCGCCTGATCACACAGGTCATGATCTCGTGCTGCCTACCGAGCATCGGCTGAGGCGGCGCGAGGACTTCGCGACCGCGGTACGCCGAGGACGTCGGGCCGGACGCCCGCTTCTCGTCGTCCATCTACGTAGCGGTGCAACGGACCCGCACGCGCCTGGGGAGAGCGCTCCCCCGACGCGTGCGGGTTTCGTCGTGAGCAAAGCCGTGGGTGGAGCCGTCGTACGCAACAAGGTCAAGCGCAGACTTCGGCACCTGATGCGTGACCGGGTGGCCCTGTTGCCCCCCGGTAGCCTGGTAGTCGTACGAGCGCTGCCCGGTGCGGGCGACGCCGACCATGAACAGCTGGCCCGAGACCTGGATGCCGCCCTTCAGCGGCTGCTGGGAGGGGGCGCGCGATGAAGTACCCGCTGCTGGCTCTTATCAAGCTCTACCAGTGGACGATCAGCCCGCTGCTCGGGCCGGTGTGCAAGTACTACCCGTCGTGTTCCCACTACGGCTACCAGGCCATCGACCGGCACGGTGCGATCAAGGGAACGGCACTTACCGCCTGGCGCATCCTCCGGTGCAATCCGTGGTCGCTGGGCGGTGTGGACCATGTTCCGCCGCGTAAGCGTCCGCGGTGGCACGAAATGCTGCGTAACGCCTGGCGTGCACGCAAGGGCGGGAACTCCGCCGCCGAACCGGCCACCGGGAACACCACTGTCCCGGGCCCGGCCGCCGAGACCCCGTCCCATGCTCAAGGAGCCTGATTAGTGGACACGATTGCCAGCCTGTTCAGCTTCATCACGACACCCGTTTCCTGGGTCATCGTCCAGTTCCACGCTGTATACGGGAAGCTCTTCGGCCCCGATACGGGCTGGGCCTGGGGCCTGTCCATCGTGTCCCTGGTGATCCTGATCCGTATCTGCCTCATCCCGCTCTTCGTGAAGCAGATCAAGTCGACTCGGGCGATGCAGACGCTGCAGCCCGAGATGAAGAAGATCCAGGAGCGCTACAAGAACGACAAGCAGCGCCAGTCCGAAGAGATGATGAAGCTGTACAAGGAGACGGGTACCAACCCGCTCTCCTCGTGCCTTCCCATCCTGGCGCAGTCGCCGTTCTTCTTCGCCCTGTACCACGTGCTCAACGGCATCGCGACCGGCAAGACGATCGGCGTCATCGACGATCCTCTGCTGAACAGCGCCCGGAATGCGCATATCTTCGGCGCCCCGCTGGCCGCCAAGTTCATGGACAGCTCGTCGAAGGTCGAGGCGCTGGGCGCCACGCTGACCGACGTACGCGTCGTGACCGCGGTCATGATCGTGCTGATGTGCTTCTCGCAGTTCTACACGCAGCGTCAGCTGATGACGAAGAACGTCGACACCACGGTGAAGACACCCTTCATGCAGCAGCAGAAGATGCTGATGTACGTCTTCCCGGTCATGTTCGCCGTCTTCGGCATCAACTTCCCGGTCGGTGTCCTCGTCTACTGGCTGACCACCAACGTGTGGACCATGGGCCAGCAGATGTACGTCATCCGCAACAACCCGACCCCGGGCAGCAAGGCCCAGGCCGCGTTCCTCGAGCGTCTGCAGAAGCACGTCACGCACCACGGCAAGACCCGCAACCGCCGCGAGAAGGCCATCGTCAAGGCGATCGTCGCCAAGGGCCGCGACCGCAACGAGTTCGAGCGGAAGTTCATCAACACGCTGACCAAGGCGGGCCTCGCGGCCGAGTCCGACGGCACCGTGACGAAGGGCGAGACCGCGGCCGTCACTGAGACCGAGGACGGCACCCTGACGACGGCCGCCGGCGCTCCCAAGCGCCAGCAGCCGAAGCGGCAGTCCAAGTCGCAGCGCCAGTCGGGCACGGCCAAGCCCGCCGACGAGTCGGAGCCGAAGACCTCGCTGAGCAAATCCGAAGAGCCGCAGGACGCCAAGCCCAACGCCGCCAAGCCCGCCGGCGGTGGCAACAAGCCCGGCACCGGTACCCGCAGCAAGGCCCAGTCCGGACAGCGCAAGGGTCCGCAGCGACCCAAGTCCCCGTCCAAGAAGTAAGAAGGAGTCCATCCCGTGACGGAAGGCACCACCTCCGCCGCCGCTGAGGGCGACACCCTGACCAGCCTGGAGCAGGAGGGCGAGATCGCGGCGGACTACCTCGAAGGTCTGCTCGACATCGCCGATCTCGACGGTGACATCGACATGGACGTCGAGGCCGACCGCGCCGCTGTCTCGATCATCAGCGACACGGGCGGCCGCGACCTGCAGAAGCTGGTCGGCCGTGACGGCGAGGTGCTGGAGGCGCTCCAGGAGCTCACGCGCCTGGCCGTTCACCGGGAGACCGGGGATCGCAGCCGTCTGATGCTGGACATCGGGGGCTACCGCGCCAAGAAGCGCGAGGAGCTCTCCGAGCTGGGCGCCAAGGCCGCGGCCGAGGTCAAGAGCTCCGGTGAGCCCGTGAAGATGAAGCCGATGACGCCCTTCGAGCGCAAGGTGGTCCACGACGCGGTCAAGGCCGCGGGACTGCGCAGCGAGTCCGAGGGCGAGGAGCCGCAGCGCTTCGTCGTCGTGCTTCCCGCCTGATCGGTACGCACGTTCCTTCGGCCCCGCCTGTTGCGCAGGCGGGGCCGAACTTTGTCAGCCTGGTAGTCCCGCAGCTGATGGTCCCGGCAGCTGCGGTCTCTGATAGTCCTGGAACTCAGCGCTCGATGCGCTCATGCGGTACGGAAGGACGGTCCCCGTGACGGAGGCAGCGGAGCTCCCCCCTGCGCCCGAGCAGGCGCGAGAGGTTTTCGGCGATCGCTTCGCGGACGCCGTCCGGTATGCGGAACTGCTGGCCGAGGCGGGAGTGCAGCGCGGGCTGATCGGCCCCCGCGAAGTGCCTCGACTGTGGGAGCGGCATCTGCTGAACTGCGCCGTGCTCTCCGAGGTCGTGCCCGAGGGGGTGACCGTGTGCGACGTCGGCTCCGGAGCCGGCCTGCCCGGTATCCCGCTGGCCCTCGTCCGGGATGACATCAAGATCACACTGCTGGAGCCGCTCCTACGGCGGACCAACTTCCTCACTGAAGTCGTCGAGCTGCTGGGCCTCGACCATGTCACCGTTGTGCGTGGCCGTGCCGAGGAGGTCATGGGGAAGCTGCAACCGGTCCACGTGGTGACGGCCAGGGCCGTCGCTCCGCTCGACCGGCTGGCGGCATGGGGTATTCCTCTGCTTCGGCCGTACGGCGAGATGCTCGCGCTCAAGGGCGACACCGCCGAGGAGGAGCTGAAGGCCGCGGCCACGGCTCTGAGCAAGCTCGGCGCCGTGGAGACGTCCATCCTGCATGTCGGTGAGGGCGTCGTGGACCCGCTGTCGACCGTGGTGCGGGTCGAGGTCGGGGAGAGCCCCGGCGGGGTGCGCTTCGCGGCGAAGCGAGCCAAGGCGGCCCGGACGGGGCGTACGCGTCGCCGACGCTGACCTTGAGCGTCAAGAACGATCGTGGACTCCCGGCTCCGCAGGAAGGAGCCGGGAGTTTTTCGTCACTCCCGCTGATCCGTCCTGACGACGAGCCGTACTCCACACAAGCTGCCAAACCTATGCGTGTCGGAGTGTCGCGCCCTGATGACCCCGGCCGCTATGCATCGTGTTTCACGTGAAACGTCGCTCACTGTTGCACGGCATCATCAGCCGCGGCCGGGCCGCGGCCGAACCCCGCGACCGGAAGCCTCTCGGTTCACTCCGAGAGGGCACGGAGTTGTCCACAGAGGTGGATTTCTCCACAGAAGAACGGGCCTCGCTGGTTCACGACCCCGAAGGCATGGGAGGCTCTGTTCATTGCGAGCCTGATGTCGAGGAGAGTGAATCCTTGCGGTCCGACGCCAACATCGCGGGACCGATGACCGATCCGGTCCCCGGTCCCCGTACCGAATCGATGGGGGCGGATGTTTCACGTGAAACACCGCCCCCGATGGACGACACTCCCATCGGTCGTGCTGCCCAACTTGCGGTGGAGGCGCTAGGTCGCGCCGGTGAGGGCCTCCCACGGCCCGAGCAGACCCGCGTCATGGTGGTCGCCAACCAGAAGGGCGGGGTAGGTAAGACCACGACCACGGTCAACCTTGCTGCCTCGCTGGCCCTGCACGGCGGCCGTGTCCTGGTGGTCGACCTCGACCCTCAGGGCAATGCTTCCACCGCGCTGGGCATCGATCATCACGCGGAAGTCCCCTCCATCTATGACGTCTTGATCGACAGCAAGCCGCTCTCCGAAGTCGTTCAGCCGGTCCCTGATGTCGAGGGCCTCTTCTGCGCACCCGCCACGATCGATCTCGCCGGTGCGGAGATCGAGTTGGTGTCCCTGGTGGCACGAGAGAGTCGGCTGGAGCGGGCGATCCAGGCATACGAGCAGCCGCTGGACTACATCCTCATCGACTGCCCGCCGTCGCTCGGCCTCCTCACGGTCAATGCCCTGGTCGCCGGCGCGGAGGTCCTCATCCCGATCCAGTGCGAGTACTACGCCCTGGAGGGCCTGGGCCAGCTCCTGCGCAACGTCGACCTGGTACGAGGGCACCTCAACCCCGACCTCCATGTCTCGACGATCCTGCTCACCATGTACGACGGCCGGACGCGCCTCGCGTCCCAGGTCGCGGACGAGGTGCGCAACCACTTCGGCGACGAGGTGCTGCGGACGAGCATTCCGCGCTCGGTCCGTATCTCCGAGGCCCCGAGCTATGGGCAGACAGTGCTGACCTACGATCCGGGTTCGAGCGGTGCTCTCTCGTATCTTGAGGCGGCACGGGAAATCGCGCTCAGAGGAGTCGGAGTGGCGTACGACGAACAACACGCCCACACGGGCGCACAGAACGATCAGAACATGGTGGAGGGGATCCAGTGAGCGAGCGACGACGGGGGCTGGGGCGTGGCCTCGGCGCGCTGATCCCAGCGGCTCCGACAGGAGAGAAGTCGGCGTCTTCAGCGGGTGGAGCGTCCACCTCGCCGACGGCCGTACCCGTACTCACCGCGGAGCGCGGGGTGGCGGCGGCGAAGGTGGCCACGCTGCCACCTGTTTCACATGAAACGGAGGAGCTGTCGACGAACGGAGCCCTGGAGGTGCCCCCGGCGCCCGTGGGTGCTCATTTCGCCGAGCTCCCCCTCGATTTCATCACCCCGAACCCGCGTCAGCCCCGTGAGGTTTTCGACGAGGACGCTCTTGCCGAGCTCGTCACCTCCATCAAGGAGGTCGGGCTGCTCCAGCCCGTCGTCGTACGTCAGGCGGGGCCGGCGCGTTACGAGCTCATCATGGGTGAGCGGCGCTTCCGGGCTTGCCGTGAGGCGGGGCTGGAGGCCATTCCGGCGATCGTGCGGGCCACGGAGGACGAGAAGCTTCTCCTGGACGCGTTGTTGGAGAACCTGCACCGCGCTCAGTTGAACCCGCTGGAAGAGGCAGCCGCCTACGACCAGCTGCTCAAGGACTTCAACTGCACGCACGACCAGCTCGCGGACCGAATCGGCCGGTCACGTCCGCAGGTCTCCAACACCCTGCGTCTGCTGAAGCTGTCTCCGGCGGTCCAGCGCCGTGTCGCCGCCGGAGTTCTCTCTGCGGGGCATGCGCGAGCGCTGCTCTCGGTCGACGACTCGGAGGAGCAGGACCGGCTCGCCCACCGCATCGTGGCCGAGGGACTCTCCGTGCGGGCCGTCGAGGAGATCGTCACGCTCATGGGGTCGCGGCCGCAGACCGCCCCGCGCTCCAAGGGACCGCGGGCCGGCAGCAGGCTCTCCCCGGCGCTGACCGATCTGGCGACGCGTCTGTCGGACCGTTTCGAGACGCGGGTGAAGGTCGACCTGGGGCAGAAGAAGGGCAAGATCACCGTCGAGTTCGCCTCGATGGATGACCTTGAGCGCATCCTCGGCGCCCTCGCCCCGGGCGAGGGTCCGGTCCTTCAGAAGAGCCTTCTGGACGACGACTCGGACGACGCGGAGGCCTGAGCCGCCGAGCGGTGGTGGGTCTCCGGACGGCGAATAGAGCGGACCGTGTCCGGTGTGTACCGGAACACGGCCCGCTCTTTGCTTTCTGACGGTATCGATGGAATCGCATCGTGGATACGATGCCATCGGGTATGGCGCATCCACCTGGCAGCACCTTCATCGGGGAGGCGGGGGCCATGCAAACCGTGAGCCGTACCGGACTGGTGACCGCAGGTTTGGGCCTGGGAGCGGTCGGCGGATTCGTCGGCAGTCTGCTCAGGGAGCGGAGCGCTCTGACAGCCGCCCGCAGCGCCGCGGGCGATGGAAGCGAGGAACATCCTTCATGGGGCGTCGGCTCGTACCGCTCACGCTGGACAACGTTCAGGACCTTCCCGAGCGCTGTCGCGCGTGCGTCTTCTGGGAGCTGGACCCAGTCAGCGGCGAGGCCGCGGTAAAGGCGGGCACGCCTGCACTGGAGAAGGAGGCCTGGATCTCCGCCGTCCTGCTGGACTGGGGATCCTGCGGCCGTGTCGTCTATGTGGACGACGTGCCGGTGGGCTTTGTGTTGTACGCGCCTCCGGCCTATGTGCCTCGCTCCACGGCATTCCCGACGAGCCCGGTGTCGCCGGACGCGGTTCAGCTGATGACCGCTTTCATCATGCCGGGCTATCAGGGGCAGGGACTCGGCAGAGTGATGGTCCAGACGGTTGCCAAGGACCTGCTGCGCAGGGGCTTCAAAGCGATTGAGGCCTTCGGCGACGCGCGCTGGAAGGAACCGGCCTGTGTGCTGCCCGCCGACCATCTGCTGGCCGTCGGCTTCAAGACGGTCCGGCCGCACCCGACTTCTCCGCGACTGAGGCTGGAGCTGCGGACAACGCTCTCCTGGAAGGAAGACGTGGAGCTGGCGTTGGACCGCCTCTTGGGCGCTGTGCAGAAGGAACCGGCGCTTCGTCCCCTCTGACGGGCACTCCGCTCCGACCGGCGCTCCGCCCCCTTTGACGGGCACTCCGCTCCGACACAGCGAATGGGCCAACCCCGAAGGGCTGGCCCATTCGTGTTTCACGTGAAACACACGCCGCTCGCGCGGCCGTCACCGACTACTCGGCGATGAAGTCCTCAAGGTCACGCACAATCGCGGCCTTCGGCTTCGCACCGACGATGGTCTTGGCGACCTCGCCACCCTGGTAGACGTTCAAGGTCGGGATCGACATGACGCCGTACTTGGCGGCCGTACCCGGGTTCTCGTCGATGTTGAGCTTGACGATCTCGATCTTGTCGCCGTACTCGGCGGCGATCGCCTCGAGGGACGGAGCGATCTGGCGGCAGGGACCGCACCAGGCGGCCCAGAAGTCCACCAGTACGGGCTTGTCGCTCTTGAGGACGTCCTGCTCGAAGGAGTCGTCGGTCACGTTCTTCAGGGTGCCGGCCACGGCGGGCTCCTTAATTCGTTGGTGCGGTGGGACGGATGGGGGATCAGACGGTGGCAGCCGCGGTGGCGGCCTCGCTGTCCGCAAGGGCGGCGAGGTAGCGCTCGGCGTCGAGAGCGGCGGAGCAGCCGGTACCGGCCGCGGTGATCGCCTGGCGGTACGTGTGGTCGACCACGTCACCGGCGCCGAAGACACCGGTCAGGTTCGTCCGGGTCGAAGGCGCCTCGACCTTCAGGTAGCCCTCGTCGTCCAGGTCGAGCTGGCCCTTGAAGAGCTCGGTGCGCGGGTCGTGACCGATCGCGATGAACAGCCCCGTCACCGGCAGCGCGGAGATCTCGCCGGTCTTGAGGTTGCGCAGCGTCAGGCCTGCCAGCTTGGGGTCACCCTGGATCTCGGCGATCTCGCTGTCCCAGACGAATTTGATCTTCGGGTCGGCGAAGGCGCGCTCCTGCATCGCCTTCGAGGCGCGCAGGCTGTCCCGGCGGTGGACGATCGTCACGGACTTGGCGAAACGCGAGAGGAAGGTGGCCTCCTCCATCGCGGTGTCGCCGCCGCCGATCACGGCGATGTCCTGGTCCTTGAAGAAGAAGCCGTCGCAGGTCGCGCACCAGGAGACGCCGCGTCCGGAGAGCGCGTCCTCGTTGGGCAGGCCGAGCTTGCGGTGCTGCGAACCCGTCGTGACGATGACCGCCTTGGCCTGGTGCACGGTGCCCGCGGTGTCCGTCACGGTCTTGATCTCACCCGCCAGGTCGACGGCGACGACGTCGTCCGGAACCAGCTCGGCACCGAAGCGCTCGGCCTGGGCGCGCATGTTGTCCATGAGCTCGGGGCCCATGATGCCGTCCTGGAAGCCGGGGAAGTTCTCCACCTCGGTGGTGTTCATCAGTGCACCGCCTGCGGTGACGGCGCCCTCGAAGACCAGCGGCTTCAGCGACGCGCGCGCAGTGTAGAGCGCCGCCGTGTAGCCGGCGGGCCCGGAGCCGATGATGATCACGTTACGGACGTCGCTCACGGCTTGATTCCTCGTCTCTGGGGACTACTGCGGACCGGTGGGAGCCTCTCTCAGTACTCTCACCCCACCCAACGGATCCTAAGGGGCTTCAATTCCCGGTGTGTCGGGGCACACGGGAACGCGTCACCGCACAGAGATGCCATGCGGTTTCTGGGCAGGAGCCCGCTCAGTGTCGCAGCGTTCAGGACCGTGGGTACGACTGCGTCAGCATCAGCGTGCCGGGGGATGCCGAGGCCTGCTTCGTGCAGCCGGCGTCGACGATGTAGGCCGTCACCTTCGTGTTGTCGGAGGCGTCGGGCAGCACCACGAGGTAGACGCTCGTCCCTTTGTAGGTGCCCTTCTCGGCGGCGAGGATCGCTCCGCTGTTTCCGGTCCCCTCCTGGACGCAGCCAGGGACGGGCACAGTGGGCGTCATCAAGGTGCCGACCCCGCCGGACTCGGTCCCCGCGTCCTGGGACTCGATGCCCCAAGGCTTCGCGCTGCCGGTGCGGCTGCCGGTGCTCTTCCTCTTGGACAGGAGATCCGTGACCTGACCCTTGAGCTTTTCCTGGGAGAAGGTGACCGTCGAGCCCGACTGCGTAGCCGCGTCCGGGCCCTTGCCAGTGTTGTCGCCGCCCATCGACTGCACGAGGATCGCACCCAGTCCCAGAGCGGCAGCCGTGAAGGCAGTGCCGAGAACGGCCGCCCTGCGGCGCCCACGGCGTACTCGGTGGGGACGGCCGGGTCCGGTGGCCGCACGAGGACGGCCTGTTGGCCGGTCGGCGAAGGAAGGGGAGCCCGTGTCGGCTGATGCGTCGATGGTGGCGGAGAGGCCCGCTGTCGATGTTTCACGTGAAACACCCGCGTGGTCATCCTCCCCACCAGATCTGCGAGCGGGCGCCGTGGCACTCAACAGGGCTTCGGCGGCCAGGGCGGCATCGATACGGCCGGCTACATCGGCGGGCATGCGTGGGGAGCCCGGCAAGGTGCCGAGCAGATCGCGGATCTCCTCCAGGGACTCGTGCACGTCGGCACAGAGCACGCAGTCGTCGAGATGGCGTCGCACGTCCGCGCTGCGGGAGGGCGAGAGCAGACCTTCGGTGAGGTCGGAGATCTCCGCGACGTCCGGGTGCCCGGCCGTATCCGTCGTGGATGTCACGCTCGCCCACCTCCGCCCTTCACTGCAGCTGAATCGCTTGGCCCTGCATCGCGTGGACCCGCGTCGTGCGGTCCCGCTGCCGGTGGGACGGATGTCCCCTGCGTCCGGTTCCTTCCGCCGCCCGACTTCTTGCTCTCCACGCCGCTGCCGTTCTCCGTACGGAGATGGGTGAGCAGTGGGAGCAGTCTGGCTCTACCCCGTGCGCAGCGGCTCTTCACCGTGCCGGTCGGCACGTCGAGGATGCGAGCAGCTTCCGCCACGGGGTAGCCCTGCATGTCCACCAGGACGAGGGCGGCACGCTGGTCGGCAGGGAGAGTGCCCAGCGCGGTCAGGAGCTCGCGATGCAGGTCGTTGCGCTCGGCCGGAGCTGAGGCGGACTCGTGCGGTTCCAGGAGCTGTTCCAGGCGTTCCGTGTCGTCGACAGGAGATGTCTTCCTGGAGGCGGCCTTGCGGGCGCGGTCCAGGCAGGCGTTCACGGTGATGCGATGCAGCCACGTCGTGACGGCCGACTGGCCCCGGAAGGTGTGGGCGGCCCGGTAGGCGGAGACCAGCGCGTCCTGGACGGCGTCAGCGGCTTCCTCGCGGTCTCCCAGCGTCCGCAGAGCCACCGCCCACAGCCGGTCGCGGTGACGCCGCACAAGCTCGCCGAAGGCATCGGGATCGCCCTCTACATAGCGGGCGAGGAGGTCCTGATCGCTAGCTTCGCCGTATGCGGCTTCATCGGCCATCGGACCCCCTCCCCCTTCGTCGACGGGCGTCAGCTGGTGAACTTCACGTCCGTGATGGCTTGCTTGTAGCCGGAGCCGCTGTATTGGTCGGTGTCCGCATGCGGCATCGCCGTGATCCACAGCAGCACGTACTGGCTCTTCACCTTCTTGGTGACCGTGATCTTCACGGTGGTTCCAGTCGTCGTCACGGTCCCGATTTTCGTCATCGAGTCGAGCGACGTCGAGGAGCCCATTGAGTCCGTCGCGTAGAGGGAGATCGTCGTGTGATCACCCGGATACCGGAGCCCTATTGAGGCGGCCGAGACCGTCCGCTGCGAGCCGAGGTCGTAGACGATGCCGACGCCCGGCTTGAAGGACGGCTTCATCTCCGGACCGTCTATGAAGCTCTTGGTCCGCCAGTACGTCGAGCTGTCTCCGTCGTACGTCTTGTCGACGTCGTCAGGTGCCTGGGCGTCACCCTTCGCCACGTATTCCTGGGCGCCCTGAATGGCGATCGGCTTGACCGGTTTGGTGTTACCGCTGTTCTTGTCGTTGCCGTCCGTCGTCTGAGTCTGCTTCGTGTCGTCGGACTTGCCGCGGTCCATCAGTGCGTCCGCGAGCTGCCAACTGCCAAGGCCCAGCGCGGCGATGAGGAGAGCGGACACGGCCCATTTGAGGGCCTTGCCGGTACGGCTCTGGAGCGGGGGAGGCGGGGCGGGCACGGGCTGGGTGACACCCGGGCGCGGCGCCTGCCGGCCGTACGTGCCCTGTTGGTACGTCGTGCGCTGGTACTCGGGCGGCGCGGTGAAGGCGGGCTCCGGTGGGCGGATGCGGGGCATCTCGCTGATCGCCTTCACCAGCTCCTCCGGCGTGGTGCAGGGGGATTCATGGCGGGAGGCGGTCGCGCCGTCGTTGGCGAGCGCGCGCATGGCGAGTTCCGACAGGCCCCGGTGGACACCGGCCCGTACCTGGTCGGGCGCGATGAGACCGACGCCCTTGGGCAGCCCGGACAGGCCGTACGCGTCGCTCTCGTACGGCCAGCGCTGGGTCAGCGCGGCGTACAGGAGCGCGCCGATCGCCTCCGTATCCGTGCGTTGGGGGGTGTCGGAACTGATGCCCCTCAACGCGGCGTTCACGGCGAGCCCGCGGATGCGCCACTGGCCGGACGAGGTTCGCAGTACGGCGCCCGGTGTCAGCCGCAGATGGGCGAGGCCCTCGCGGTGCGCGGCGGCCATGGCCTGGGAGACCTGGCTGACCATCTGGTAGGCGTCATGCACCTGCAGCGGGCCCGACGCCAGGAGCGTCGTCAGCTCCGTGGCGTCCGGCAGCCACTCGTGCACCACATAGACGAGGTCGTTCTCCTCGACCGCGTCCAGGACTTGGACGAAGCGCGGATCGCCCAGCAGGGCGGAGGAGCGGGCCGCTGCCAGTACCGAGCGGGCCCGCGGATGGTCGGCGGGCAGCAAGTGCACCCCGACGGCGCGGCGTAGTTTCTCGTCGACCGCACGCCAACTGCTGAAACCGTCCAGACGGGTGACGCACTCCTCGAGACGGTAGCGTCTGGCGAGCTTGTGGCCGCTGTGCAGTTCGGGCGGTGAGGCCTTTCCGGGACGCTCCGCCCCGCCGCTCCCCTGTGCCTCTTCGCTGTCCGTCTCCCGCTCCCGGTTCTGGGCCACCCCGTCGGACGTGGACTGGTCCGCCTTGGCGGTCAGCGGTTCGTCACCGCTGTTGTCTGCCACGTCGACGGCAGCCGTGCTCCGTTCCGCCACCGTCGTTCCCGCCTCCCCATCCATTGCGCGCTGTCCGACGCAGAAACCAATTGTGCCCACAGTCCGCCGCTATGCACGACACACGGCGACGGATGATGGTTGTGCGCGTACCCCCGCCTCAGCGCCCCAGGCGCCCGCGGACCATTCCGACCATTGAGTTGAGTTCTTCGATGCGCATCTTCCGCGCGGCGATGTAGAAGACGCCGAGGAGGGCGATGCCGCCGGCCAGGAGGGCGGCGAACGAACCACCGACGCCCTGTCCAAGCGTGTGACCGATTCCGTAGCAGGCGGCGCCGCTCAGCAGCGCGGCCGGGACCGCGGCGATACCGAGGCGCGCGTATGTGCGCAGAACGCGGGCGCCGTCCAGGTCGCCGCCCAGCCGCTTGCGCAGCCTGCTCCAGGCGATGCCGACGCCGATCGCGTAGGCGAGACCGTACGAGGCGGACATGCCGACCACTGCCCAGCGAGCCGGGAGCACGAAGTAGCACGCCGCGGAGGCGCCGGCGTTGACGACGGCGACGATGACCGTGTTGTAGAAGGGGGTCCTGGTGTCCTCGTACGCGTAGAAGGCACGCAGAACGACGTACTGGACGGAGTACGGGATCAGGCCGAGGCCGAAGGCCATCAGCATGTACCCCATGTTCGTGGCCGGGCCGGTCCCCGAGGAACCGAAGATCAGGGTGCACATCGGGATGCCGAGCGAGACGAACCCGAAGGCGATCGGGACGATCGCGACGGCCGTGGTGCGCAGTCCCTGGGAGATGTCGTCGCGTACGGCGCCGCCGTCGCCCTCGTGGGCCGAGCGAGAGATCCGCGGCAGCAGGGCGGCCATCAGGGAGACCGTGATGATCGCCTGCGGCAGGCCCCAGATGAGCTGGGCGTTGGCGTAGGCGGCGAAGCCGGTGCCCTTGACGCCCGAGTCCTTGCCCGCGGCGGTGGACAGCTGCGTGACGACCATCGCGCCGGCCTGGTTCGCCAGGACGAACAGCACCGTCCACTTGGCCAGCATCGCGGCCTTGCCGAGGCCGTGACCCTTCCAGTCGAAGCGCAGTCGGAGCCGGAAGCCGGTCTCCCGCAGGTACGGGATCATCGCGAGCGCTTGGACGACGAGACCAAGAAGAACACCGATGCCGAGGAGCCGTTGGCCCTCCGGTGGGATGTTCGTGACTTCCATGTGCGAGTTCGCCGCAGTGCCGTACACCCAGATGAACGTGCCGAGGCTGAAGATGATGACGATGTTGTTCAGGACCGGGGTCCACATCATCGCGCCGAACTTGCCCCGGGCGTTGAGGATCTGTCCCATCACCACATGGACGCCCATGAAGAAGATCGAGGGCAGGAAGTAGCGGGTGAAGGTGACGGCCACCTCGTTCGCCGCGGGGTTGTTCGCGACCGGCACGGACAACATGCGGACCAGGAGAGGCGCGGCGAACATCGCGAGCCCGGTGAGGACGCCGAGCGCCACCATGACGAGGGTCAACAGGCGGTTCGCGAAGGCCTCGCCGCCGTCCTCGTCATCCTTCATGGCACGTACGAGCTGCGGCACGAAGACGGAGTTGAGGCCACCGCCCACGGTCAGGATGTAGATCATCGTGGGCAGCTGATACGCGACCTGGAAGGAGTCACCCAGGAAACCGAGACCCAGGGCCGAGACGATCAGCGCCGACCGGATGAAGCCGGTGAGTCGGGACACCAGCGTGCCCGCCGCCATGACCGCGCTCGACTTCAGCAGGCCCGACGCGCGCCCGCCGGACTTCTTGGGAGCCGCCGTGGGTGCTGGTGCTGGTGCCGGCGTCGGTGGCTGTGCGGCGGCCAGGGACGGTTCAGGAGCCGGTGACGGTACGCCGGGCGGGTTGTAAGGCTGAGGGCCGCCGCCCTGCTGCTGGTCGCGGAAGAGATGAGCGAAGGCGTCGGGCTCGTGGTGCTCGTCGCCGGCCTGGGTGACGAGGTCGTCGACGCCCACGTACTGGGTGGTACGCGCGTCGTCGCCGTACGGCAGGTGCCGCGTCGGACCTGCCGGTTCCGGAGGGGGTGTCTGGGCCCACACACGTGGGTCGGGGGCGTACTGCGACGTGGGCGGCTGGGCGTAGAGCGGCTGCTGCGGGTAGTACGTGCCAGGGGGCGGCGGGGGGTGCGCGGCACGGTCGTAGAGCGCCTCGGTCACCGGATCCTGGGCGGAGAGGTCCTGCCCCCGGTACGGATCCTGGTCGTAGGCGTCCTGGAGGTACATGTCCGCGGGGGGTTCCGGAGGCATCTGGCCGTGCTCCGGAGGCGGGCCTTCGGGGTAGCCCGAGCCGCCCGCGCCCTGGCCGCGGTCACCGTCGTACGGCGCGTTCATGGTTACCCCACCTCATCGTCCCCGGGCCCACCGGCCACGACATCGCTCAACGGTCCACTCTCTCACCCGTGCCGGACGGGTCGGCGCTTTCCGGTGCGGTGTCCGGTGTCGGGTCACTCGGGTGCTCCGGGTCGTCTGCCCCGGACTCCGTGCCGGATTCGCCTTCGGGACCGTTGTCGGAGCCTTCGGTGTCCTCAGTGTCTACGGTGCCGTCGGCGTCCTTGTTCACGCGCCCCGCCTCGGGGCCGTCCTCCGGCTCCTGCTCGGCCTGCCGGGCTGCCGCGCGCTTGCGCTGCGTGTACATCCGGAAACCGGCGAGCACGAGCAGCAGGACGCCACCGCCGATGACCAGCATCACCGTGGACGTGATCTCGGTGACCTTGACCTCGAAAGTGACGGGGGGACCGTACGCCTGACCGTCCTGCGTGTACAACTGGGCGGACACCTTCACCGGACCGTTGGCCTTGGTGGAGGTGGTGAACTTCACCGACTGACTGTGCTCGCCCGCGACCTGGATCCGCTGCTCGTAGTACGGGCCGTTGCCGATCTTGAGGCGGGTGGGCTGCTGCGACGTGAGGCGCAGCACCAGATGGTTTACGCCCTGCACGAGGTTGTTCTGCACGGTCACGGGGATCGTGGCGCTGCGGCCCGAGAGCTTCGCGTCAGACTTGTCGATCAGCCGGACCAGGCCGGTGAGGTCATCGAGGTACGACTTCACGCCCTCACGGAAAGTCTTCGCCTGGGAGGCGTGGCCCCGCCAGGACGTCGACATCCCGCGGTCTATGGCCCGACCGAAGGGGGTGACCACGCGGGACTTGTCAGTGAGGATCACCTGGAAGTTGTCGAGCTTGCTCTGCGTCTTCTGGATGTCCTCGAAGGCCGACCTCGGCAACTCCTGCTTGCGCAGAGAGGACGGGTACGCGGAGAACACCTTCGTGGTGGCGCCCGGGTCCGGCTTGGCCTGGGCGGCCGCAGCCAGGCCCTGGGACTCGGACCAGTTCCCGTCCTGGAGTTCCTTCAGCGCCTGCGCCATCGTCTGGGCCTGACTCGCGGACGGCATGCGCTGCGGGGCGACCACGATGCTGCGCTGCTTGCCGGGCTCCTGAAGATTGATCATCAGGCTCTGGGCGAGGAACTCCTGCACAGCGAGCGTGGAGCTTTCGGCCTTCGTCATGTCGCCCTGGAACGCCGTCGACAGCCGGGCGTCCGCGACCACCGCCGTCGTCCCGCCACCGATGGGGCGGGCCGCACTAGGCGTGTACGTCAGTCCCCGCGTCTCGCGCAGGCTGTCACTGCGGGCGATCACCTTGTCTGCGCCGGCCGAGGTGGCCACCTTGACGATCGACGGGTCCACCGCGCCGTCCGCGGGCCACGCGAAATCCGTGCTCGGCTTCACGTGGAGGATCGTGTCCACCGTGCCGGCAGCCACATCGGTGGCGTCCTTGAGATGGCTGAGGGAACCGGTGACGTCCTTGCCGTTGTGGGCCAGCGACGCGAGATCGGGGTCTGCGAAGGGAAGGGCGACGACCTTCTTGTCCTGGACCGTCTTCTCCAGCTTGTCGAGCCAGGCCTTGGCGACCGCCTGGTTCTTCCCCACCGAGGTGGTGCCGTCCTCGCCGCGGATGCGGTAGCTGTCCCTCATCGCGTCGACGGAAGCCAGCAGGTCCGGGTCGAGCACCCAGGTGACATCGAGGTCGCTGCCCAAGGACAGGAGCTGGTCCAGACGGCCACCGGGAGAGATCTCCTTGGCCAGGTCGTCGTTCTTGAAGACGGGCGTCTGCTGTGCGTCCGAGCCGGTTTGCGCCGTGAGGTGGACCGTCGAGATGAGCGGCCAGAGATACGTGGTCTTCGTCTTCGTGTCCGCCGCGTTGGGCTGCCAGGGTAGGAACGTCCGCTGGATGCCGAGCACCTGGTCCCACGGCTGGGCGGCCGTGCGGCCGGTGAGTGAGACGCCGAGCTGGTAGACGCCGTCGGAGCTGAGGTCCAGCTCCTTCACCGGCACGGAAATGCTGAAGTGCTCGGAGACGCCTGCGGTGAGCTTGGAGAATTTCTCGACATACTTGCCGCCGACTTCCAGGGGGTCCGCGCCCGGCTGGAACCCCGTGCGCTTCTCGGCGCTGTCGATGGCGGAGCGGCTGTTCAGCGACGGTCCCACGCGCAGACCCACGTGGGCGTTCGTGACGGCCCGCCTGCCGTTGTTGGTGACGGATCCGGAAACCGTGATCGTGTCACCGTCCGTGGGGACGCTGGGGCTGAGTGAGTCGACGGAGATGTCAACCGTGCTGGACCCGGTGGCGGCGGCCACGGAGGTCTTCTCCACGGCGGACGCGGACGTGCTGAAGGGCAGCTGGAGCAGCCCGGCCAGCAAAGGCGCCCCGGCCAGCAGTGCGCCGCTGCGCCGGAGCCACCGGCGGGCAGGTGAGGGACTCATCCCCTGGAAGTCTGCCGCCTCGGCCACGCGCTCGCCCGTCCCTCGTCATCGTCAGTGGTCGTCGAAATGTGCGTCCACGCATGGTAACGATGCGCGCTGAGGGTAAGTGCCGCGGTCTGCTCCACAAGATCGGGGGACAGGGCCGACTGTCCAGTATGTGCGTGTATCGATACCCGTGGAGACCGGGCCGGCCTGTGCACGTTTTATGGAGGCGCTCGCGGTGGCCTCGGCCACGTACCCTTTTCTGTTGTGCCGAACGCCAACGAAGACAACCCCAGTGCCCTGAGTCAGGTGCAGCGCCGCGCGGTGAGTGAACTGCTGCGGGTGTCCCCTGTCGCCGACGACCTCGCCCGCCGTTTTCAGGAGGCCGGGTTCTCACTCGCCCTGGTCGGCGGCTCGGTCCGGGACGCCCTCCTTGGCCGGCTCGGCAATGACCTGGACTTCACGACGGATGCTCGCCCCGAGGACGTACTGAAGATCGTGCGGCCCTGGGCGGACGCGGTGTGGGAGGTCGGGATCGCCTTCGGCACGGTGGGCGCGCAGAAGGACGCCCGGGTCGGCGACGCGCAGCAGTCGTTCCAGATCGAGATCACGACATACCGCTCCGAGGCGTACGACCGGACCTCGCGCAAGCCCGAGGTCTCCTACGGCGACTCCATCGAGCAAGACCTCGTGCGCCGCGACTTCACGGTGAACGCGATGGCCGTGGCGCTGCCGGAGAAGGAGTTCATCGACCCGCACGGTGGCCTGGACGACCTGTCCGCCCGCGTCCTGCGCACCCCGGGCACCCCTGAGGAGTCCTTCTCCGACGATCCGCTGCGGATGATGCGGGCCGCGCGGTTCGCCGCACAGCTCGACTTCGAGGTGGCTCCCGACGTCGTCGCCGCGATGACGGACATGGCCGGGCGTCTTGAGATCGTCTCGGCGGAGCGGGTGCGGGACGAGCTGAACAAGCTGATCCTTTCCGCGTACCCGCGCAAGGGCCTGACGCTGCTCGTCGACACCGGCCTTGCCGACCATGTGCTGCCGGAGCTTCCCGCGCTGCGACTGGAGCGTGACGAGCACCACCGGCACAAGGACGTCTACGAACACACACTGATCGTCCTGGAGCAGGCGATGGCACTGGAGGAGGAGGGTCCCGACCTGACGCTGCGGCTCGCCGCGCTGCTCCATGACATCGGCAAGCCGCGGACGCGCCGCTTCGAGAAGGATGGGCGGGTCTCCTTCCACCACCATGAGGTGGTGGGCGCCAAGATGACCAAGAAGCGGATGACGGCGCTCAAGTACTCGAACGATCTGGTGAAGGACGTCTCACGTCTGGTCGAACTTCACCTTCGCTTCCACGGGTACGGCACCGGCGAATGGACGGACTCCGCTGTGCGTCGCTATGTCCGTGACGCGGGCCCGCTCCTCGACTGCCTCCACAAGCTCACCCGCTCCGACTGCACCACGCGTAACAAGCGCAGGGCGACCGCGCTCTCCCGTGCGTACGACGGCCTGGAGGAGCGCATCGCCCAGCTCAAGGAGCAGGAAGAACTCGACGCGATCCGCCCCGACCTCGACGGCAACCAGATCATGGAGATCCTGGGCATCGGTCCCGGCCCGGCGATTGGCCAGGCGTACACGTTCCTGCTGGAGCTTCGGCTGGAGAACGGGCCCATGGAGCACGACGCGGCGGTGGCCGCGCTCAAGGAGTGGTGGGCCGAGCAGAGCTGAGGCCTGTGCCGCGGGGTCATGTTTCACGTGAAACATTAACCCCCGGCACCGCGAAGGGGCGGTGGGTGAAGT